>JADJFV010000031.1:0-190000 GCA_016708435.1 Leptospiraceae bacterium
GACAACGTTTGCCCTGGGGCACAATGTTGGAGTTCTAATCAAACAGTCACACTCACCGGTGTCGAAGAAGTAAATGAAACTTCCGAGAACGTTACCATTTCTGCAACTGCACCATCTGTCACAAGTGCAAGCTCTGCATTCGATACAATTGAAAATGATACTAGACCGGTATTTACTGGCTCTGTTTCTGTAACGGAAGGATCTACTTCCTTAATTGCAGTTGCGCTTTCGGGAAATCCTGGAACAACAAGAACTGTCACGATTGGCTCTTCCAATACGTTAGCCGTTACAGCTTCGCCTACAACTCTAACTTTCACTACGACTAATTGGAATGTGCCGCAAGCTGTCTTACTCACTGGAGTCACAGATGCTAATACCGCAAGTGAATCTGTTACAATCACAGGAAGTGGAGCAGGAATCGTTTCTGCTACGACAACTATTTCTACTGTTGATTCGAGCACAATGACGATTATCCTCTCCGCGAAACCTACTTCCATTAATGAAGGGGGAACTGCAACCTTCCAAGTGGCTCTGAGTAATGAACCATCGACTAGCTTGACTGTATCCTTTGCATCAAATACTGCAAGCTCTGTTTCTTTAGCGACAGCCAGTTTTACTTTTGATAATATTTGTCCAGGTCCTGCTTGTTGGAGCACAGCTCAGACAATTACATTAAATGGATTAGAAGAGGCAAATGAAACAGCTGAGACAGTCACCATTACTGCTACAGCACCGGCGACTACTAGTGCCAGCTTTAATTTGGATACAGCGGATAACGACAGTAAGGCTGTGTTCACAGGAGCGACTAGTGTAAATGAAGGAGGCACTGCATTAATTTCAGTTGCACTTTCTGGAAATCCGGGAGCGACAAGAACAATGAACATTTCTTCGAGCAATACTTTAGCTATAACGCTATTACCCGCAACACTTACCTTTAATGAGGCTAATTGGAATGTGCCACAGACTGTATTGCTTACGGGTGTTACAGATGCCAATACGATAGCCGAGACGGTTACAATTACAGGAAGCGGTGTTGATTTGGGAACAGCTACGACTAACGTTTCGACAGTGGATATAAACACAATGAATATAGTTTTAACTCCAGCAGCAACTACAGTAGGCGAAGGCTCATCTACAAGTTTTAGTGTGAATTTAAGTCAGGAGCCTTCTCCTTCCCTCGTAGTAAACTTTACATCCAGTAATACAGGCTCTGTAACGGTTGCACCTGTTTCTGTCACATTCGACAATGTTTGTCCGGGAGCACAGTGCTGGAGTAGTCTAAGAACGATTACCCTCAATGGTGTTGTAGATGCAAATCAAACTACAGAGACTGTAACAATTACAGCCTCCGCGCCAGCAGTTCCAAATGCAACATTTACAATCGCTACAACTGAAAATGACGCACTACCGGTATTTGCCGGTGTGACAACTGTGACGGAAGGGGGAACAGCTCTATTATCCGTTAGCCTCTCTGGAAATCCCGGAGCAAATCGAACTTTGAATTTAACATCGAGTAACCCCGCTGCCATAACCATTTCGCCCACTACACTTAACTTTACAGCGGCTAATTGGAATGTTCCGCAGGCAGTTGTATTGAGTGGACTTGCCGATGCGAATGCTTCCTCTGAATCTGTAACAATCACAGGTAGTGGTGTGGATTTAGGAACTGCCACAACTACGATTACAACTGTTGATTCCAATACGATGAGTATTGTGCTTTCCGCTGCGACTACGATTGTCGATGAAGGTTCGTCTGCTAGTTTTAATGTTAAATTGAGTCAGGAGCCATCGCCTTCTCTTGTTGTAAGTTTTGCTTCGGGTAATGTTGCCTCGGCAACTGTCGCTCCTGCTTCGGTTACATTTGATAATGTATGTCCGGGCGCGAATTGTTGGAGTAGTCTAAAAACGATTACTGTGACAGGCGTAGAAGATATAAATGAAACTACAGAGACAGTAACTATCACGGCTTCTGCGCCGGCAGTTCCAAATTCTACTTTAAATTTCGATACAACGGATAATGACTCTAGGCCGGTATTCACGGGAGCGGTTACTGTCAATGAAGGTGGAACTTCTTTAATATCAGTGGCACTTTCCGGAAATCCCGGAGCGGCAAGAACAATGAATTTAGCTTCTAGCAACACTGCGGCGATTACGATTGCACCGGCGACATTGAGCTTTAATGCGGCTAATTGGAATGTGCCTCAGTCTGTTCTTTTAACAGGGGTGTCTGATGCGAATACAGCTTCAGAGACAGTAACGATTACTGGAAATGGAGCCGACCTTGGAGCAAATACAGTTAGTATAAATACAGTCGATACGAGTTCAATGAGTATTATCCTCACAGCAGCTTCTACAACAGTCAGTGAAGGAGGAACGGCTACGATGAATGTAAAATTATCTAGCGAGCCTTCTCCTTCATTAACTGTAACAATGGCTTCTAGTAATGCTGCTTCCATTTCAGCATTCCCGCTTACGCTAACGTTCGATAATGTATGTCCGGGTGCGCAATGTTGGAGCACAAATCAAACAGTGACATTGACTGGAATAGAAGATGCGAATCAATCTTCTGAATCTGTTACTATTTCGGCATCTGCTCCTGCAACAACAGGAGCGAGTCTTAATTTTACAACCATCGAAAATGATACAAGCGTTGTTTTGGGAGGAGCAATCTCAGTCACAGAAGGGAATAATGCTTATATAACGGTCACTTTAACGGGCGATCCAGGAGCAGATAGAACGATTACTCTAACGTCAAGCGATACATCTGCACTCATAATTTTTCCTCCGACGATTACATTTACATCGACTAATTGGAATAATCCGCAAACCGTGCAAGTGACAGGAGTCTCCGACGTTAATACGATAGCTGAAACTGTTACCATCACTGCGGCAGGCGCAGGAATCACAACAGCCACCAGCACAGTGAATACTGTTGATACCAATGTGTTTGACTTAGTGGTTACCAATGTAAGTGGAACAACTTCGGTCAACGAAGGAAGCTCCCTTACATTCAGTGATTTAAACTATGCGCCTGTTGCCTCTCCTTATACAGTGACCATTAGCGCACCTCAGACATCGGCTGCTGTCCCAGGCTATGTGGTTACGCCTACTTATGTGATAGATCCTGCCAACTCAGGAGTTGGCTCTACAACTCTAACTTTTACAACGGCTAATTATGCTACTCCGCAAACTGTAACTATTAACGCACCGGAGAATTATTACATTGATAATAAAACTACGACTCTTAGTTTTGCCGGAGCAGGCGTTACTACAAAGAATTATTCCATCACCGTAGTTGACAATGACCCTGTAGAACATATGTTAGTAGACGATGGTATGGGTCCTGCTTGCAATGACGTATCTACTTCTTACGATGGAGTTAAAATGCTAGTAGCCGCACAGTGCTCAAACGGCGGAACATTCAACCGAGTAAAAGCATTTCGCTGTGAATCAAACTTTTCTTATTGCCTCGATACAAATTCAGCAACTCTAGACAATGGCGGGGATAATAATGCAAGAAGTTTAACAGCGCTTTATAACACGGGGCAAGCCATGATTATCTCCGAGAATAAAACAAATGGAAGAATGAATTTCTTTACAGGTCCGCTTGGCTCTTGGACTTACTATGATATGTCAGACGTCGCAAAGTTTAATCTTGGGAATACAACTAGCATTTCACCAAGAGCTGCCTGGGATGCAACTAACAGCAAAGTAATAGTAGCCGCAAGTTATACAAGCGGATTATACTTATATTCCTTTGATAAATTTGGAAATAACCTCAATACTCCCGTTAATATTCCCGCTGCCAATATGGATCCGGGGATTATGATTGAAACTGTAACTGATACGACAAACTCTAAAGTTACTGTTACGTTCCAATACCAGCCGGTTTTAGGACAATATGCATTAGCCTTTGTTCAGTGTAATCTTGATTTAACTGGTTGCTCAGCTCCGGCTACATTTTCCAGTCTCTTAGGAAACATGGCAGATGGAAATCCGCTCTGGATTAAACATTCACAGGGCTTTATGATGCGACTACTAACAAGTTTTATTTAATCACTTCCATGGCAAATACAGAAGGAGGAGCAGATACGATTCCAAAACTCATTATCTGTAATCCAAATATGACTGGCTGCTCGGCACAAACGATTTATACTGCCAATAGAAGTGGAATTAAAACTAAAATTGCAGTTGACAATTTCAACAATAAATTATTAATCTTAGCCTACGATTCAACACAAAGCTATTCTGTTGAACTCAATAGATGCAGTCTAACAGGTACAGGCTGCACGAGAAAGAACTTAACAGGAAGTTTTGGAATGAACATAGGAAGTAATATCGCGAATCCATTCATCGATACGGTGAATAAAAAACTTAGATTTGTCGCGATCAACAATGCAAGCGGTGGAGTTCTGTCGATGTTCTCCATGCTGCTCTATATCGACTAACGGATGTTAGACTTATGAAAAAGAATTTATTAAAATCATTTATGGACTTAACTAAAAATCGTCACCCCGAAGCACTCAAAGGACGACAAAAATCAATGAAGTTTCGTATTAGAATATTTCAGCACAACAGCTTTCTTCCGCTGACCTTTCTATTAGTATTTTCATTATTACAAAATTGTAGTGAATTGAGCTTTCGTTCAGATCCTCTTTCTATGACTTTGGTAAAATACGAAAATCGCTCTTCAAATAAATATATGTTTCTTGCTCATGAAGGGGATGATTGTCATTTGCTTCGTCATAAGAGAATTCATAATTTCTTTTTTTTCTTCCCGCTTAATAGTTTTTCCAAAGAAGAGCTCCAAGAGATTTCACAACAAAAAATGATTCGTTATAAAAACATTATGCGACTCGGAGATTTTGCTTGGACTTTCTTTTTACTTCCTGCGACAGTTCTCACCTACTCTATTGAAGTCGAGACATGCAATACAGGAATGGTAGCGGTCACAAGAAAAGATCCTTTGTATTTAGAATCGCTGAAAAACAATAAAGGAAATTCATCTAAAGAAGAAAGTGTTGCTGTTTTAGACAAAGACACCCCGAATAAAAAAGCAAAATCTCGTATTCAAGAAAAAAGCATTAACCCAAATCCTAATTCCGATACAACCTCTTCCGGAGACAAAGAATCATTAGACGCTAGAAGCACAAAAGAAGAGCCAGAGCAGAATAACTATAGTGATACAACTGACAGTCGTAATAAGAAACAAAATCGTGAATCAGAAGATTCTCGAAGTGCGTATAGCAATAATTATAAAAAAGAAAATCGCTCTATAGACGATAGTCGCAATACGAATGACCCAGTCATTGACAATCGAAATGCAAGGGATTTTCGCGACAGTAAAGATTCCCGTGAATCCAAAGAAAGTCGTTATTCCAAAGAAGACCGCGATAATAAAAGTAACAGTTACACAAACGATAGCCGCAATGCAAAAGAAAATCTAAACACAGAAGAAGCGAGCAATCAAAAGCCAGAAGTAAAAAAGAAAAAGAAAAAAAAGGGAATCATTTCTAATTCCATGCCTACAGAGGTAGATCCGAATTTGCCACCGGAAGATGTATGGAATTCCGCTGTTGTAGCTGATGAGACTACTATTGATTTGCCCGAAATCAAAGAAGACTTTAATCCTGAAGTATACAAGCTAGATGGAACGCTTCCCATTATCTGGAATTATAAAAATTCAATCACGAATCGTATCAACGAAAACGTAAAACCATTCTCAATTCTATTCGGTAAAAACGAAACAGACCTCACAGAAGACGAAGAGAAAAAACTAGATGCATTTGCCAGCGAATACTTAGAAAGCTATGCAACTAGTAAAATACTTTTAATCGGTCACTCCGAATGGGCAAAGGGAAAAGGAGTCAAACTCACATTATCCCAATACCGCGCCGAATCAGTTAGAAATTATTTAATAGAAAAAAAAGTCCCTACTGAAAATATCCTTCTAACCTTCTCCGGCGGCTTATGGGGAGAAACCAACGAAAAGAAAATGGGAAAAGAATTTTCTAGAAGAGTGGATATAGTGTTTTTGTATTAGTTAGCGGATACAGCGAACGTCACCTATTAAATACAAATAGCCTTGGCCTTCTTGGCTTTGAATATAATAGTCTTTAGAAACACTGCAAATACCACCAATTGTATATGCTCTCGATCGCTTTTCCTTTGAATAATCAGGGGGTACTGTCCAATACATGCAACCATCTTTTTCCCATGACTTAGTTAAACCCGATTCATACGCTGCCTTCAACTCTTCTCCAGTCGGCAGTCTTGCTCCAATACTTGCACAATATTCAACTGCATCATACCAAGGTCTTCTTCCAGAGTATTCAATCCAGACCCCAGACGATGTCTTTGAAGAAATACTTTTCGAAACTTGATTTGTATCGCTCAATGAACCATTCTTAACCACTTCCGAAACTTCTTTCTTAGAGTAGACATTAGCCGCTCCGTTTGAGTCTACTACAACTAACGAATCTTTAATAGCAACTGCTTTTACTTTTTCTAATACTTTGCCATTTTTTAATTTTACAGAATCATTAAATCCTACTTCTTGTGAAAACAAAGATGTGGCTAATAGGGTTATTCCCAAAATGATTATATTAATTCTATTCATTGTTATTCCTTACTATCAGATTTCTAATTAAAAAATATGAGTTTTATAAAGACAATCTTTTTTATTAGTTATGAATTACTACAAATAAGATAGGTAAAATAGAATACTGTCAAGAATCAGACATGCTTTATATAGAACTTTCGGATAAAGTATCTAAACATCAAAAAGAAATGATGAAAGATTTTGTAATCGATACAGATGAATTGGGAAATATCGTTGGTATAGAAATTGAACATGCGAGCAAACATGTAAATATCAATCAAATTATCACAAAAAATATCAAAGAGGTCTTTTCGGTATTAAGTGCTGCCTAATCTAAAGATTCAGGGTTAAGTCTCTACTGTATCCCACTTCAGTTCAATCTCTACCCCAAGGGTGTGGGTTAATCCACGCCCTTGGGGAAATAATATTACAATCGTGGTAGCGTTAAGCAATTTTTCTTTTTTTAGATTTAGATGCTTTGCCTTTTTTATTTCTAAGATCCATTGCAAGTTTGCTAATTTCTGTAGCTGTCTTTCCTTTCCATAAATCTCTTTGCCATTCTGTATAATCAAAAGGCTCTCTTTGGATTAACGCTACAAACTTTTCGGCTTCCACCATTCCAAGATTTTTAATTAAAACTTTCATTCCTTGCGATTTTATTTCTGTATCAGTATGCAATTTATTTTTCATTGGTTTTATTTTAAATGATTCATATAATTACCTATTGAATAGTTGTGAATACAGTAGATTGATTTTAAGCCACATTCTTCTTCTTGATTTGTGCTTCCTGTCGTATAAGCCATTCCAAATAGCGTCTAATCGTTATTCGCTTTTTAAGATCATACGTCTCAAAGTATTCCTCGAAAAAATAATCACGAAATTCAGGAGGATAAGAATATTCTTTGCCTTCATCATATTCAGTAATCCAATCTTCTCCCCCTTTTTCGATAATCTCAAAATTTTCAGGAGTATAAAGATATGGCTCGCCGACATCGCTAAGGATTCGATAGGAGTCCGATTCAATTCCAATTACGCGATAAATATTTCCGACAGAAAGAGATTCTTGCGATTTTGTAAGTTTAACTTTCATATTAATCTAAGGGGACTGTTTTTATTTCAAACTTTCCATTTGCATTTTCATACCAATGGTATTCGAACCTACGCCCATTTTTATCTAATAATACTTCGCTGCTTTTTTTAATCCAGTCCTTTTTTTGACCCCCATACTGATTTAGCAGTCGATCAATATCTTTGATTCTATAATGATTTCCATTTTCTGTTAAACTAGTATTATCTTGATTCATTTTCTTCATCTCAGAATAACTTAATTTTTGATTAGTCTATTTTCAAAGAAGTTATAAATAGGTCAAGGGAAATTTCCTTCACGCAATTCTCAACCCTCTCGCATAGCCTTATCAGATTTATTTCCTTTGCTAAGTAGGAGATAATATCCGTTGTCTCCTTCTCGTTTACGAAGTAAAGTGAGGGGCGGACGTTCCACCGTTAGAAAAATCAAAACTAAACAGGGAAACCTTAAAACTAAAAGCTTAAAATAGAAAACTTCATTTAAAAAATAAAAAACTTAATTGAAGAAAAATAAAATTTGATTGAAAATAAGGAAAACTTCATTGAAGATTTTTAAAATTTCAATGAAAAAAAGTAAAACTTCAATGAAGTTTATGATTTTTAAAGGCTAAAATACCTTACGCTAAGTTATCTTTATTTTTTCTAGTAGCTCACCCTGACGGGTTTCTGTTCCAAAAATATTTTTAACTACGATTTTGTAGCTGTCCGAGGTTATATCATTTGGAATTTTGAAGCCGATTTGGCTGCTTGTGATATTGGAATATTCTGTTACTCGTTTTTCAACTCCATTTTTCACAAAGAAAACTCCAAGGGATTTTTCCCTTTCAGAAAAACGCAATTTAGAACCCTTTAGGATAAGTAAATCTCCTGCGAGGTATTTTCCATTTTCCCTTGAGCAATTTTTTATGGATTTTAAACTGGGCTGCGGATTGGAGCGGTTAATTCTTGTTACCTTTGCCAATTTACTTACTCGCTTTTCCATGCCTAAATTCGGAGCCACAGAAATTTCAATCCAATGTTTTTTGTTTGAATAAGATTCATCTGGCTTTTTGAAATTTCCCTTCACCTGCGGGCGCAGTGTGCAAAAGCCTAGATTAACACTTCTTCCATTGGTAAGATGTTCTGTGCAAACTCTCTCGATATTTTTTAATACCGCAATTACATCTGGCTCTGTAACTGTCGAGCCATAGGCAATATCTTTTATGACTAACTCTAAAGAAGTATTTCCCTCTTGAATCGTTTTCGGGAAATAAGGAGACTTATCCCCACTTACAAGATTACTTTTAACTAAATGAAATCGAATCACTTTAAAACTATGCCATTTTCCACAGAGCCTCTATGGCAAGGTAACAAGCATTATCCTCTAGGATGATGCTTTTTGTGAACTTCTTTGAGAGATTTGTTTGCCATCTGTGTGTAAATCTGCGTTGTGGAAATGTCGATATGACCAAGCAATTCCTGAACAGATCTAAGGTCTGCGTGATTCTCAAGTAGATGAGTCGCAAACGAATGACGTAGAGTATGCGGAGTAACCTTCTTTTGAATGCCTGTGCGTTTGATGTAAAGATTGAGCAAACGCCATACTGATTTGCGATTAATGAAAGAGCCTTTCTTGGATACGAAAATATAATCACATTTACGAGTCTTTAAAATCTCGGGACGACTCTTCTCTAGATACTTGCGGATAATATTCATTGCCTTTTCCCCGAAAGGAACAAGTCGCGCCTTACCGCCCTTACCCTCAATTGCAATTGCCATATTATCCAAATCTACATCTTCTATCTTTAGATTGCACGCTTCTGAAATTCTAAGCCCGGAAGAATACAGCAACTCGAAAATGCATTTGTCTCTGAGTTCGTAAATATTGTCTTCTTTGATATGATCGAATAGCTCGTTGATTTCTTCTAGTGTGAGATGGTCGGGAATCGCACGCATCACTTCGGGCGTTTCGATTTTGTCCGTTGGATTGGAGTCTAGTTGTTTTTCATCTCTTAGGTATTTATAAAATTGGCGTATCGCCACTACTTCTCGTGCAAGTGTTTTCGAGGAGATTTTTCTACTTTTTTCTTCTACTAGAAATTTCATTATATCTTTCGATTGAACGTTCAGTAGGTCAATTTGCTGCTTATCTAAGTAGGATTTGAATTTATTTAGATCATAGCCGTAGGAGAAAATGGAGTTGTCACTAAGTCCTTTTTCCACGGAAAGATATTCCTGAAAGTTTTGAAGTAATTTTACTTGAGCACTGCTAGCCAATTTATTTTCTCACTCTACACTTGATTAATAACAGAATCGGTCGAACCGCCTGCTTTTTTTGATTTTTTTCTCCATGAGACAAAGTTTTTTTATCCGAGCCCTTGTCGTACTAGACAAATTTTAGCATAAAATCTTGGCTTTTAGAAAAAAGTTTTAAAGATTTTATCGTATATATTTCGTTGCTAATAGAGGCAAAATCAATCAACAGATAAGACATAATATGAAGCCCAAAAGAAGCAATAAAAAAACCCTCCTTTCAGAAAAAAACTTAACAAAAAGTAAGCAAACATATTTCCCCCACAGACTCATCTTGATCGTTCTAATTGTTTTCCTAGCCTGCTCAAGGGAAAAGCATATCAGCCAGGAAGCTTACAAAAAAGAGCAAGCCGGCAAAAAAGCGGAAGCTCTCTTTGATTACACCCGCGCTCTCGAAATCAACCCCGACTATGCATTTGCTAACAAACGAGTTGGATTTATCCTGTCCGAATCCCCCGAATCCCAAGGCGTCGCCATTCACCATTTGGAAATCGCACGTCGGGAGTCCGAGACAGACATGGAAGTGACTATGAAACTCTTTGAATCTTATCTATTAAACGGGGAATTTGCAAAGCTCAAGAAACTACGAGGCGAATTAAGTGTAGGACTTGATCTCCAAACTTTTCAACTTCTAGACGATATATATAATTGTATGTTAAAAAAAGACGAGGCAAAAAACACTGCAAAGAAAATACAAATTTCTTTCGAAGCGCAGTATGCTAAGCTTTTTTACAGAAGCTGGGCGGCTTGCTACGAAATCGCCGAACTGCCCGAAAAGGCAGAAGAAATAAAAAGTAAATACAGAAATGCTGACTAAATTTATTCTTTCTTTTTTCTTAATCCTATTCTTCTCCGAGGGGCTACTCTGGATTGTCCGCCCGTCGGCACTTGAATTTTATCGCATTCAAAAAACCTATCACGCGCTTGAGCCCAATTATCTAATCGATCTAGAGCCAAATGTAAATGTCCATGTAAAACACTTTCAAAAATTCTTTGAGATGGACTTTACAACAAACGAATATGGATTTCGTGGATCGCCTAATGTCAATAATGCGCTTCCTCAAATTGTTTGTATTGGCGATTCTGTTACGATGGGCTTTGGTGTCAGTGATAAAGAAACGTTTTGCAATAAGCTAAATGGATTTACCAATACAAAAGGAATTTCTTATCAGGCTCTTAACCTCGGAGTAGACGCCTACGGACCAACACACATCAATTTGAAATTAGAAAAATTCCTTCCTAAATTAAACACAAAAGTATTGTATTACTTTCCGAGTAACGGGGACAATATAGACGAAGTCACATTCTACAGCAAAAAGAATAACCCGAAAGCAATGTTTTTATTTAACACTCAATTCCAACTGGCTAAATACAGTTATCTCTTCATCGCAGCCAAGATGACACAGGAAAATCTAATCTATCGTTTCAACGAAACCTTTATCTGGCCTATTCAAAAAGTAAAAAAAACACAAGACTGCCTGAAATCGCTATTACCCGCAGACAGATGCACAGACGCTTATTTTCCTTACACGCCCTACAGTCTAAAAGAAGACTTTATCCGTCCCGATAAGCGGGATCCATTTGCCGCACCTGTTTATCCTTCTGACGAATGCTCCGATACACCGGTTAATTTCGATACCCCCCAAGGAATGCTAGACCAAATTGATAAAATGGTAAACCTCACAGCAAGTAGAAATATCAAGCTCGTTTTATTTCTGGCACCCATTGACTTAGAAACCGCCTACTGCTCGCAGAAGGGAAAATTCCATCACTACTACAGCTATCTCTCTACGCTCAAAAAGTATTTACAAGAAAAGAAAATCGACTTCGTGGACTTAAATGAGCACACTAAAGAAATGACCTACCAAGGGCAAATGAATGTTCGCCCCTACTACATATTCGGCGATGGGCATTATACCGCAATGGGCAACGAGTGGGTTTACCAAATTGTTAAGAAAAAAACCGAGGAGGTGCTGGACTCTTTAGAGAAATGATTTATACTGTCATTTCGAACCGAGCACGTCAGTTTGTGCGAGCGTGAGAAATCTATCGGGCAATAGTAGTTGAGATTAATCTCTTACTATTTTTGCGGTATAGACCTCTCACGAAGGGCTGTTCGAGGTGACAGGGGTAATGCCTTAAATTACTAAAGTCCATAAAAGCCTATGTTATTTAATTCTCTTCACTTCTACGTATTCTGCCTGATTGTATTTCCTCTGTATTTTTTCTTGCAAGAGGGTAAACAGCGTAAACTGCTACTCTGGTCGTCGGTGTATTTCTATGCCTGTCTAAAAGTAGCCTTTGTTCCGCTGCTTCTGCTCTCTTTTATTGCGACGTTTATTGGTTCTATTCGTATTTCTGAATCGCAAAAACAGAATACGAAAAAGCTTTGGCTCTACTTTGTATTAACCGTCAACTTAGGGATTTTAGTTTTTTTCAAATACACAGACTTTCTACGCTCCATCTTACATGACTTAGGGGCTAATGGGAGTAATACAACTGAGTTTAGAGCGATTGGATTTATCTTACCACTTGGAATTTCCTTTTATACATTCCAAGCGATTGCTTATGCAGTCGATGTGTATAGAGGAATTCTTAAACCAGAAAGAAATTTCTCTGACTTCTCTTTATTTCTTCTGTTCTTTCCTCAACTCGTTGCAGGACCTATCATGCGGGCTGATGTTCTAATTCCTCAGTTTCAGGGAAGAAAGCTATTTTCTGCTGAAAACTTTTCTCTTGGGATGGGTCAAATTGCACTTGGAATTTTCAAGAAGACGATGATTGCAGATCCAATATCAGATTTCATTGAACCAATCTTCGCGAATCCGGCTAATTACGATTTTGCGGCGTGTATTCTAGGAGTGTATTTTTTCACAATTCAAATCTACTGTGACTTCGCCGGCTACTCCGATATAGCCATTGGTGCGGGAAAAATCTTAGGCTTTAACATTCCAATCAACTTTAAACGTCCTTACTTAGCATCTTCTTCCACGGAACTCTGGAGACGATGGCATATTTCTCTTTCTACTTGGCTACGGGATTACATCTATATAACGCTCGGTGGAAGTAGAGTTTCCCTTTTACGAAATTACTTCAACGTGTTTGTGACAATGGTAATCGGCGGAGCCTGGCATGGGGCAGCATGGAATTTTATCATCTGGGGATTTATATGTGGAGTGAGTCTTACGATTGAAAAATTCTTTATTGAGTTCGGTTACGAAAAGTTTTTCTTGCGAATTCCAAAGGTCATTCGTATTACTTATACTTTCAGCTTATTCATGTTAGGCGCATTGTTCTTCCGATCACTCAACTTTGATCTCGCAATGGTGATGCTAAAACGAATTCTCACCTTGCAAACAACAGGAATTTTTACAATCAATTATATTCTATTTATTCCCACAGGAATTTTATTTGTAATTGAAGTTTTAGAAGAGACCAAGCTACTGTCTAAGATAAAGGAATCAGGAATCTATCAACAGTTGAGAGTTCCTGTGCTGGCGTCTATTTTATTAGTTGCCGGTTGCATTTACACGGTGACAGCAAGTCCCCAATTTTATTATTTTCAATTTTAGGAGTTATCAATGGCACATAAAATCATCATCATCGGCTCAGGTCCGGCAGGTCACACAGCAGCAATCTACGCAGCAAGAGCAAACTTAAATCCAGTTATGTATGAAGGATTCATGGCAGGTGGAGTGGCGGCTGGTGGACAATTAACCACTACAACCGAGATCGAAAATTTTCCCGGCTTTCCCGAAGGAATTGACGGCACGAAGCTAACACAGTTATTCCGCGAACAATCCGCAAAGTATGGAACAACCATCATTACCCAGACAGTCACCAAAGTAAACTTCAACGTTCATCCTTTTAAAATCTACACCGAAGAAGAAGAATGTGAAGCAGAAGCTGTTATCATTGCGACAGGCGCAACAGCGAAGAGAATGAACATCAAAGGAGAGCACGACTACTGGCAAAGAGGAATTTCCGCTTGTGCAGTTTGTGACGGAGCGCTTCCTATTTTTCGTAACAAAGAACTCGCCGTGATTGGAGGAGGAGACTCCGCAGTAGAAGAAGCAACTCACTTAACAAAGTTTGCCTCTAAAGTTTATCTCATTCACAGAAGAGACAAACTCCGTGCTTCTCAAGTCATGCAAGACAGAGCAATCAATCATCCAAAGATTCAAATGGTATGGAATAGCACAGTAGATGAAGCGATTGGTGGTGCTGGTGGGCTAAATGCAATTACCCTCAAAGACACAGTCAATGGATCAACCAAGACTCTTCCTGTAGGCGGACTCTTCTACGCAATCGGTCACACACCGAACACAGAAATTTTTAAAGAGTTCTTAGAGCTAGATGAAGTTGGTTATATCAAAACGCATCCGGGTTCTACTCGCACTAGCGTCAAAGGCGTGTTTGCCGCAGGAGACGTCCAAGACAGAATCTATCGACAAGCAATCTCTGCCGCCGGCTCCGGTTGTATGGCTGCTCTTGATGCAGAAAGATGGTTAATGCATTAAGACAAGGATAAACACCAATTATTCCAGATACTTTAAAGGTTACAGTCGAATAGCCGTAAGGCGCTAGAAAGATAATTTAAATAAAGGAGGATGTTCCATGGAGATCATAAGTTTCGGAGAATACACAAATGGAAAAAGTTATAAGGTATTGGATGAAAGACAGATGCGGGGAAGTGCGGGGATCATGTTGTTACTTGCAACGATTGCGTTTATCAATGGATTTATTATTAAACGGTATGAAGTATTGCCTTACATCTCTGGATTTCTTGTTCTGAATTTTCTTATTGGATTGTTCATCAATCCAAAGTTCGCTCCGACTGTGTTTATTTCCTATATGTTTGTCCAAAAGCAATCACCTCTCTTTATTGGTGCAATTCAAAAAAGATTTGCATGGAGTCTTGGGCTAATTTTATCTTCCTGCATTTTTATATTGTCTCTATTTTTACTCAGTGATGTTTCGTATTTCGAACCAGTCTGTTTCCTTTGCTTGGTCTGTCTTGCTTTGCTGTTTATGGAAACTGCCTTTGGAATTTGTTTAGGTTGTAAATTATATGATTTTACAATCAATCTGAAGCTGATGAAGAAACCAGAAGAAAAACCCAACTGCATGGGAGATGTTTGCGCCACAGAGATTAAATGAATAAAGAGAAATTCCAAAGCTCTCCGTGACTCTTTACCAAAACACACTGCGTAGTTAGATTCAGTTTGTGTCAGGCGAAGATTTAATTTAATTTCTTATTTAAATACTCAATGGCTTGGTCAGGTGGCAGCGGCTTACTGAAGAAATACCCCTGCTGCCTATCACAGGAAAAAGACTTAAGAAATGCGGATTGGTTTTCATTTTCGATTCCCTCCGCCGTCACGGTTAAACCAAGACTATGCGCTACTGCGATAATTGCTTTTACAATTTCTTGGTCTTGTTTTCCCTTTTCTAAGTCTCTAACAAAACTCTTGTCTATCTTTAGATTGTGGATGGGAAATTTTTTCAGATAACTCAAAGAAGAATACCCGGTTCCAAAATCATCTAGAGAAAGGAAAACACCAATATCACGCAATTTATTCAGTATTTCCAATCCACTCGCTACATTTTCCATAATATTACTTTCCGTTAATTCAATGTAGAGCAACTCCGGTGAAAGTTTTGTTTCTTGAAGTATATTTTTAATCACCTCAGCAATATTCTTTTCTCTAAACTGAACAAAGGATAGATTTACGGATATATATACCTTCGGGCAAATAGACTGTAACCGCATAGCCATCACTGCTGCCGTGTGAATTACCCACTCGCCGATTACGTTAATCATCCCAGTCTCTTCTGCAATCGGAATAAAATCAGCAGGAGAAATAAATCCTTTTTTGGGATGATTCCAACGGATTAAAGCTTCAAACCCACTAACGGTATCGTTTACAGTATTTATAATTGGTTGATAGTAGAGTATGAATTCGTTATTCAAAATTGCCTGTCGCAAGTTTGATTCGAGTTCAACGAGTGTCGCCGCATAATTATGCATAGACTTATCGAAGACTTGAAAGCGACCCCTACCTTTTTTTTTCGCGTTATACATCGCAGTATCCGCGTCTCGCAAAATGTCACTAGAATTTTCGTAGCCCTGACTAGAAAAGGCAATCCCGATACTAACGCTTATAAAGAGTTCGTGATAATCAACATGAAAAGAGTGTTTGAGCGACTTATTGATATTTTCCGCAAGAAACAAAACCTCTTGTTCTGATTCTATTGTCTCAACTAAAACTACAAACTCATCGCTTCCAAGTCTTACAATCGTGACTGTATTAGAGGAAAATTCTGTCAAACGGGTTGCGATTTTCCCTAAGAGTTTATCTCCTACACTATGCCCCATCGCATCGTTGATTAGTTTAAAACGATCCAAATCCAAAAACAAAACAGCAAATACTTTCGATGGATTTTTTTTTTGATTCGCAATGCTCATATCCAATTTGTCAGTTAGAAAAGCTCGGTTGTATAGATGAGTGAGCGTATCATGGTAAGCTATATAATTCAATTTTTCAATATAACTTAAGAGTGATTTATTTTTTTCAATTAGTTCTTTAGACGTTAATTCTAAAGATCTTTCTATCATTAAGCGATCTGCGTCAAATCGATTGTATGCCTCATCAATAGCTTGAACAAATTTTTGATTATCCTCAAAGAACTGCTCCGATGTAGTCGTCAAAAACTTTTTCATTTGACGTTTTAGTAGGCTATGCAGTGAATCCATTTTTTACTTTTCGGAGAGTGTAGTGATCGTCATAGTTTGGTTGTGCAATTCACATTTTGCATCAGGAGTAAATGGCGAAATTTCTCCATACGAATAAAAGCCGGTTAATATTGTATTAGCCCCATATACTTCGCGCACTGCTTCAATTTCTTCTTCTACTCTTTGATCTAACACTAATTTTCGACCAACACAGCTAATGAGTATGGCAAGTTCTGGACTAGTATCTTTGTTTCGTTTACTCGTAGTAGAAGCAGCACCTGAGGCTCCATCGATTAGCCGATCAAAATTTGCTTTCATTAGATTTGTAAAGGCACCTTCAGGCATGTCACCAGCAAAAGTCAAACTCCCTTCCTCCTCATTCATTCCAAGAATAGTCCGCACAAGACCACTATCAGAACCACCGATTCTTAGATTTAAAGGAAATCGCAATGCAGAACCAGGCAATTCCTTTGCTGCGTCTCCTAAGTATTTTTTATAAAGCTGTAAGACTGGCTCTCCATCTAGTTCAAATAATACGTTATTTTTGGAGCGAGTAATTTTTCTCTCGGGTCCGAAAATATCCCATCCGCCCAGAGATGCCGTACCTACTTGCAATCTATCTCCATAAAAGCCTATAACGCTTATCGCACCTTCTACAGGTGTATCATTTACAAGCACATAGGTTTTTTGAAATCGAGCGGCATCTCCCGATAAGCCACCAGTTAAGCCAACGCCTTGTGGCAAATTCTCACTTATCCCCAGAGTCAGTTCGCTTCCATTTACAACAATTCCATCGGATAAAACGAAAACATGAGAGAGTCCGTTTTTATTTAAGGAATCAGCTAAGTGTTTTCCTGCTTCATAACTATTCTTCCACTGACTTAGAGTAGTCGCTCTTTGCTCTAATTTCGTGTGCTCAAACTCAATAGCAGTAACAGTTAATGTAGAATCATAGACACTATTTTGAAATATTTCGCCGGAGGTAGTGCATCCAAATAGAAATGAATTAGGATATTTTTTTCGAACGTCTAAGAATAACTCTTTACGCTCAAACATTTCCCGTGATCCAAAAAGTAAAACTAACTGACTAGAAGGATTACCCCTAACGTCTGCCTCCTTGGAAGAATTACTCTCATACAAATACTGATCTATTTTCATAATTATCTCTTTAACTTATTCTAGGCTCTTCTTAGGAAAAGCTATTTCATTAGAGAAATATATATGAAAAATTACTAGAATTTTTTTTTAGTTCGATCTATTTACCAAGATTCTAAAGCTTTTTCTACTGAGGAATAGATTTCAACTTGGTTTGTAAGATCTAGAAGCTGGATGATGATTTGAATCTTGGGATTGATGCCACCTATAACGAGTCTACCTGAATGCTCTTCTGTTTTTTTTATGATCGCGAGTATGGAAGCCAGACCAATGCTATTTATATAAACTAAATTGGATAAATCTAGAATCGTATCAAATGTTCCCGATTCAAAAAAAGAATTAATATTATCAGAAATGCTATAGGAATTGTTTTGATTGATCTGACCGACAAAAGACAATATTTGAAGCTTACTATCATTTACCACTTCAATCTTTTCTCTAACGATTAACGATTCGAAATTAATTTCTCTCATAGCTCCCACTTTGCATTGCGTCTCATCTGATTGTATTTAAAACTCCAAAACCAAATTCTGATTGTCTACCAAACTCATTTTAATTTCATCTGGAAAAACATTCATCTTTGTTATATAAAACCCTTTCCATAGAATTTTCACGAAACCTCTGTCTTGCGACAAATATCCTTCGTAATCTAAGTAAAGTTTTCTATGTGGATTTTTCTTGCTACATAAAATTTTTTTTCGAAGTAAAAGTTCATCCATTTTCTCACTAGAAGTCTCATATGTTTCCAAATGAGTTTCTGTTTCAAGGAAAATATCCAAATGCTCCTTGGTTAAATCAACCCTGTGACTTGAAATAGTGCTCCGATTCAAATTAAATCCTCTAAACGAATCATGATCGATTTTCCTTTTATAATATCTGTTCGCTTATCAATTTCCAAAAGAGAATGACGGACATCCTTCTCCATCGCCTCATGCGTAATAATGATCAGTTCAACTGGCTCACCGTTAGATTCATTTTGTCTCATAGAAGAAATGGAAACGAGGTTACGACCGATTATGCTCGTAATCTCACCCAGGACTCCGGGCTTATCTACAGTTTTGAATCGCAAATAATAACGCGCACGATTTTCACCTGCTGGTAGAAGGCTTCCTTCCGTAAAAATATTTTGCTCTCTAAATAAAGTAGACTGAGTTCTTCTTGAACCATAATAAACTAAATCAGAAATAATCGCAGATGCAGTCGGTAAAGAGCCGGCACCTTTTCCGAGGAGCATCGAAGGTCCTGAAAAACTGGTTTCGAAATAAATTGCATTCATTTCGTTTCGAACACTCGCAATTGGATGATCAAGTGGTATCATAGTTGGCTCCACTCTTGCTTCTAAATGCTCGCCTATTCTTTTACACACACCTAGAAGTTTTATTCTAAGTCCTAAGAGTTTTGCTGAATGAATCTCTGCTTTAGAAAGCTTAGATATTCCTTCAATGTGAATGTCGCTTATTTTTATCTTCTTGTTAAATGCAATTCCGATTAGAATAGAAAGTTTGTGGGCTGCGTCAATTCCTTCTACGTCGAAGGTAGGATCCTTTTCAGCAAAGCCTAACTCCTGTGCTTGTCTCAGAGCATCTGCATAATCCATATCCTCCTCTTCCATTTTGGTGAGAATATAATTTGTAGTTCCGTTTAAGATTCCATACATTGACAAAAAGTCATTTGCAACAAGTCCTGACTTTATAGAGCGGATAACAGGGATTGCACCACCGACGCTTGCTTCGTATCCGACTTCAACATTCTTGTCTTCAGCGAGTTGAAATAATTCGCTACCTTTCTCAGAAAGAAGCGCCTTATTAGCAGTAACCACTGTTTTGGAATTGGAAAGAGCAGACTTTACAATTTCATAGGCAATTCCAGTTCCTCCTACAAGCTCTACGACAATATCGTTATTCGGATTCTCTGTAATTTTTTTGTAATCAGAGACAATCTCACCTCTAAAATAAGAAGGCACACGTGTCGGGTCTGTGTCACAGACCTGTGTTAAATTAAGTTCAATTCCAGATCTTTCTAGAATTTGCTTTTGCTGGGAATGTAAAATTTCAATTAAGCCGGAACCTACCGTCCCCGCGCCTATTAGTCCAATGCTGATTCGTTTCATGTATACTCGCTTTCTAAGGACAGACTTTCTTAGTTTAGCTTTAAGTCATACTTTTTTTTATTTGCGCTCAGCGGTCACATAGGGTGTCCTGAAATTATTTTCCGCGCAAAATGAAACTATTGCTGAACACAAACTAGATATCGGGTTAAACTGCAAAGCGGAACAGACTGAGCAATGCTACTAAAAGAGGTCAAAGTACCGTCTCCATCTGCACCTGTCCCTGCCGACGAAGTCCAATTAGAGCAAGTATTCCCGCTTGCTGCCCATGTATTTGTCATACCCGTCCAATAATTTGTGCCAGAAAATGCATTGGTAAGAGTTCCAAAAGCGAATACGCTCGTTCCAGAGGATGTAAATATTAGAGTCGTTCCATCCGCTCGAAAATACTTAGTAGTAGCCGCAAGAACCCATGACACAAGTGGTGCTCCTGATCGCGTCCCATTGACTGCGATCAAAGCTTTATAGACGTTAGGCGTAATTCCCGGCTTCGCAGGGTCTGCATTGCAAATAGCATCTGCTCCAGCAATTCCTCCCAAGATTCCATTGGTTGGCGTAGAAGTAATAAATGTCCTCTTCTCACCTGCATCCAAATTAGTAACACTTACACTAGCAGGTGTCTTTCCATTGTATCTTAAATCTGCACTCGTAGCAGAGGTGCTATCAATATTAAAAGTTTGATTTCCATCAGCAACATTGTCATTTACTCCAGTCACTGTTATTGTTTGCGCTATATTCCAATTACCCGCTGTAAAGGTAATATTGCCACTAGCAGGAATTGTAATAATGCCCTCGGCGGTATTCGAAGACGATAGCGTAAATGTGACATTACCCGTTGGAAGAGAAGGAAGCACTATTGTAAAAGTTCGAGCCGTTCCAGTTTCAGAAGTGTTTCCAGTGATTGCGGATACAGTAAAGTAAACCTCGTTGTCCGCGTTCACCAAAGTAAAATCGGCAGGATTCTCTCCATTAAAAAAAGTATCTCCGCTTGTAGCTGCCCCAAGGACAACTGAAAAGGTAATGTCCCCGTCGTATAACGCATCATTTACACCAGTTACAGTGATTAGATTAGAGGGGAGGAACTGATTCCAGTTAGCCGCGGTCATAACTACACTCGCAGTAGAAACAGTCCCCTCTCCTGCATTCGAGCTAGATACAGGTATAGTAACATTAGCCGTTGGTGCTTGAGCCAGGATAATATAGTAGCTAGCAGTGTCACCATTCTCTGAAGTAGACGGATTGTTAACCGCTCTACAAGCAACAATCTTTACGCCTACCGCATCATTATCGCAGCTTCCTCCATTTTGGTCTGCTGGATCTAGAGCTGCATAAACTGAATCAGTTGTGGTAGGAAGAGATAGAGTAACTGTGAAGGATTGATTGCCATCGGTTGCATTATCCATGACTCCTGTTAATGTGACGATTTGAGCTATATTCCAATTGCTTGCAGTAAATGTGACACTCGTCGAACTAAAAGAGACTTCACCAGGCAAAGTGCTTGAAATCGGAATCGTGACTGTGGCTGTTGGCTGAGATGTGAGGCTAATCGAAATACTTGAAGTCAATTGACCACCATCTGATACCATTAAAGTTGCCGCTGAAGGAGTAATGATATAACCCGCAGTATCATCGTCATTGTTTGTAACAGTTACACTTGAAGGAACAAGCCCCTGGTAATTTGAATTGGAACTAGAACAGGGTCCTAGATGAATCGTATAAGATATATTTCCATCTTGAATAAAATCATCAACACCTGTGACCGTCACCACTTGCGGCACATTCCAATTAGCCGGTGTGAAGGTTAAACTAGAAGGACTAATTGTTCCTTCGGCAGTATTACCGGAAGAAATTGGAATTGTAACAGGAGAGGTGCTAGCAGTATTTAAAACTACATTAAAAGTAGCCGTTCCACCGGCTTCCGTTGTAGCTCCACTAATAGCAGAGACTGTGACTCCAAACGTTTCATCATCTGTGTTTGTAACGGAAACGGTATTCAAAACTTGACCATTATAATTAGGATCAGAGCTCGATACAGCCGAAAATTGAATTTGGTAGGTTTGACTTCCATCACTCAATAAATCATCAACTCCCGTTGCTGTTATGGTTTGGGGAACATTCCAATTAGCCGCAGTAAAGGTTATAGTGCTTGGACTTACAGTGCCCTCTGCTGTATTGGAACTGGTAATCGAAGGTAGGACAACGGGGGATGTGGGTTGGCTTGTTAGGACTACCGTAAAACTTGCGGTAGTTCCTGTCTCGGAGGTGATGAGTCCGGTAGTAGAACCTGTTACAATTCCAAGCGTATCATTATCCGCATTCGTAATAGAGAGGCTATCAATGAGTAGCCCATCAAACTCTTTATCTGTGCTTGTGCTAGCAGAGAATGTCAACGTTGAAACTTTGTTCCCATCGAAAACTAAGTCATCTACGCCTACAATTGTCAGAACTTGGGCAACATCCCAGTTTTTATCCGTGAAGGTAAGTGTCGTCTTATCAATAGTATCCTCAAGAGGATCAGAAAGACTAATTGTTTTAATTAGTACGTCAGCAGTTGGAGCCCTATTTAAACTAACGCTAATTTTAACGCTTGTTCCTGTTTCACTTGTGCTAAGAGAGGAAGTAGGAGAAACAACGAATTTGGCAGGAACGTTAGGCGTTTGAGGCATTGGCATTGACCCAAAGATTTTAGGCAAAGCTCCATCCGATTTACAGCTCAGAAAACTGTAAAATACGATTAAAAAGAATAGAATTCTGTATAAGGAGCGATTCATGGCAGTTTGTTTTCAGGGCATTATAGTCGGTGTTTTGATTTTGGCAATCAATTTAAAATGCCTAGCATGAGGGAAATAAATATTACTGCTGAACGCAAACTAGATTGAAAGTATTGTCGCAATTCGCTGATCCAAAGCTTATACTAGTGCCATCTGTTGCGAGAGAATTTCCTTGTGTTCCATTTGATGCGCCACTCGCAGAGTTCCATGAGCCACATATATTCAAACTATTTGTCCAATCTGAATTCATCCCTGTCCAATAATCAGAATTTGCAGAATCAAATGAATTCGTAAGAGTTCCGTATGGAAAAATGGAATTTGCATTTGTCATAAAAATTTGCGTTGTCCCATTGGAACGGAAATAACGGGTATTTGCCGCAAATACCCAATCCACCTGCGAATCCCCGGTATTAGCCGTAGCAGAGCCACGACGAGTAGCCCCCAATACCAGAAGTGCTTTATACACGTTAGGCGCTATAGATGGCTTATTTGCATCGGAATTACAAATGGCGTCTGCACCTACAATTCCTCCTAGATTTCCTTTTGATGCAGTATTCGATATAAATACCCTCTTCTCTCCTGCATCTGTATTAGTTACACTTACATCACTAGGATTTCTTCCATTGAATCGAGTATCCGCGCTCACAGCACTAGCAGTAATAATGGAAAAAGATTTATTTCCATCAGCAAACAAATCATCTATTCCTGTTACTGTGACTACTTGCGGATTAGTGAAGTTAGCCGATGTAAAAACAAGACTCGCAGGGCTTACTGTCCCTTCTCCTGTATTATTCGAGGAAATTCCAATAGTTACGTTAAATGCTGGATTACTCCAAGCCGGAAGGACAATGGAAAATGTTGCTGTCGTTCCCGATTCGGAAGTATTTCCACTGATGGTGGATACTGTGAAATAGGTTTCGTTGTCATAGTTGATTAATCCATTGATGTCCACGGGATTATATCCATGGTAACTGCCCGTCATACTCGTTGTAGAAGCTACTCCAAGTAAGACGTTATAGGAAATGTCTCCATCATACAAAGCATCATTCACACCTGTCACGGTTATCCTATTGGTTACAAGAAACTGATTCCAATTTGAGCTATTGATGATCAGCGGTGAATTGACAGTAGCCTCTGACGTATCACTACTCGTTATAGGAATTGTAACATCCTCTCCAGGATCAGTAGCAAGAATTACAAAGTATTGTGCCGTATTTCCGCTTTCATTTGTATATGGATTTGAGCTAGTGCGACAAACATATACAATGGCAGCACCGGAATCATTGTCACAACTATTGGCAGACTGGTCTGCCGGGTCTAATGCAGCGTATACGCTATCAGAAGTAGAAGGCAATGACAATACGATATTAAAAGACTTATTTCCATCTGATCCTCCATCGGAGACACCGCTGATTGTTATCGTCTGAGTATTACTCCAATTAGCCGGTGTAAATGTAACGCTAGAAGGACTTACTGTTCCTTCTCCTGTATTACTCGATGAAATCGGAATGGTAACAGAAGAAGTCGGCTGTGTGTTTAATTTAATTGTAAACATTGCAGCAATCTGTCCTCCATCTGTTACAGTGAGTCCATTGGTGGCAACAATTGTATACCCACCCGCGTCATTGTCAGTGTTGACTACGGATACATCGGATGGATCTAGTCCATTGTAATTTGAATTGGCACTAGTCGCTGCCCCGATTACAATAGTATAAGAAATACTTCCATCCTGAATAAAATCATTCACACCAGTAACCGTTACAACTTGCGGTATATTCCAAGTAGCCGGCGTGAAGACTAGACTGGAAGTATCAGGAATTCCCTCGGCAGTATTGCTCGATGAAATTGGAATCGTAACATTTGAAGTGCTCGCATTGTTTAAGACTACAGAGAAGTTTGCTGTTCCACCTGTCTCATTCGTAACTAATCCGGTAGTGGGAGTTACTGTTATGCCAAAAGATTCATTGTCCGCATTCACAAAGGCTAAACTGGAAGCTGCATAATTATTGTAAACAGAATCCGAGCTAACCGCTGCTCTGAATACAATACTGTAAGATTGGTTTCCGTCATCTAGTAAATCATCAACGCCTGTTACAATCACAGTCTGCGGCACATTCCAATTAGCCGTTGTAAATGTAAGAGTAGAAGGACTGACAGTTCCTTCACTAGTATTCGTGCTAGTAATAGTAGGGATTGTGACGCTCGAAGAAGGAACACTTCGCAGAACTACGGTAAAACTAAAATTAGCCCCTGCCTCCGAGGTAAGTAATCCACCTGTATAAGTAGTAGCAATTCCTGCGACATCATCGTCTAGATTTTGCAGACTATAAGGAGCAATGGTCAACTTTGCAAACTCAGAATCCAAACTCTGAGAAGGACTCAGGCTCAATGTATAGGCTTTATTCCCATCTACAAATAAATCATCCTGACCTGTTATGGTAAATGTCTGCGCCTGATCCCAATTAGCCGTCGTAAATGTAAGTAAGGGCTTATCCAACTTAACCTCTATTGTATCAGAAACAGAAATACTTAAGAGAACATCGTCCTTTGGTTTTTTATTGATAGAAACTTTATAGCTAATGCTTCCGCCGGCTTCTGTAGTAGTGAGGCTTTGCGTAGACGGCTCAATTATAATCTGAGCTAAAGGAGGTGGGACGGGCGGCAGTGGAAGCATTCCCCAGAACTTTGGACTTCCATTGAATTTGCAGGATTGAACAAAGGAAACAAGTAATAAATATCCAATGCATACTATTAGCGCTGTAAATATTTTACTCAAATTTGTTTTCATTTTGCCTCGAGCAATTCGCTATTTAAACTTAGCAGATATTGGTAAGAAATTTCATCACAAAAGATTATATACGAAAAAGCTAATTTGTAAACAAAAAAATAGATTGTCTAGATTTGTGGTAAAGAATTATGAGAATGAGCCATGAAATATTTAATTTTTTTAATGATTCTATTAATTTCAAACAATTCCTATGCAGATAAAAAATTAGAACTATCCGCAAAATCATATTTACTGCAAGACATAAACTCAACAAAGCTGCTTTATCAAAAAGACATTGGGATTATTCTACCCATTGCTAGCATTACAAAACTTGTTACAGCTTTAATTTCTTCCAGTGAAAGAAAAATGACCGACTATGTCAAAATTTCCAAAAGCACCGTCCTTAGAAATGAAGGTGATAAGAGTGCCGTCCTTAAGGAAGGAGAATTCTATACAGAAAAAGATTTGCTTCTAACTATGCTAGTCTCTTCCACTAACGTTTCCGCAATTAGTCTAGCGACTGACGTTTCTGGTAGTCCCGAAAATTTTATTCTGAAGATGAACCAATGGGCAAAAGAAAAGAAACTTACTAAGACGAGTTTCGGGGATACGTTTGGTTTGTCTCCACTTTCGAAATCTTCCGTAGAAGACATTTCAAAAATTCTAGACATGGTAGAACAAAACACAGTGCTTTTAGAAATTCTTTCTACTACCAGTTATTCTATTCAAGAACGAAGTGGTAGATTGCAAAACCTGACTACTACAAATGAAATGCCAAGCTATAAAGACTTTCGCATATTCGGCAAAACTGGCACTACAAAGCTCGCCGGAAAATGCTTTGCGGGATTTGCAGTGCGTAGAAATGAAAAATGGAAAATCATCTTACTCGGCTCCAATAATGTATTTGATGATATGAAAAAAATGTTAGATAGTATAAACTAACTTTTACAGAGTAACAATGATTTTCCCTAAATGCAAGTTAACAAGCTAAGACTCTTCCTCTTCCATTTTCTCGATTGTTGAAAAAAGAGTTTTTAATCCAGAAGAAAAATGCTCCAGGGTAGAATCGTCAATATCTTGAAAGATTTTATATAGAAATTTTACATTCTGTAAATCAATTTCATTCCAGAAATCAGTATTCTTTTTTGTAATAGATAATCTGAGAATCCTGCGATCGACTTTATCTGTTGTAATTTTACAGAACCCTCGCTCTTGTAATTTTAGAGCAAGTTGCTTTACATTTTGCCTGCTCGTTCCCATGAAGGCACTCGCCTCCCCTAATGTAAGAGAAGGCTTTCTATCTTTGTGCTGAATTAAAACAAGTGAAAGAAAAAATTGTTTAGTTGTCAAATCATGTTCTGATAAATAACGATCAATGATTGTCTCGAGTCGGTTTGATACAAAAAAAAGCAAACCGAATGAATTCTTAATATTTTCCAGACGCTTATTCACTTACAAACCCCTTTAGATTATAATCCACTTTTTTTAGATAGAATTTTCCATAAATAAAATCTCCTTCCGGGTAATTCCAAATAGCCTCTCCGTAAGTAGGTAGTTTAATTCCATTGAATTCTTTATAATCTTTCAGTGGAGTAGACCAACGGGCTTTTCTTAGAGTTCCATCGTCTTGTAAAGCAGAGCGATCATCTGAAACAAAATTAATCAGCTCTCCTTTTTCATTAAAATAAAGAATCGCGGATACTTTGTATTTACCATTCTCGAATATAATTTTAGAAGAAAAAGAATCAATCTCTTCCCATTTTATACTCTTATGAATCAATCCCGCAGGGGCTAATATACATAAGTCATTTATTACAGTGACCGTTTCTGCCATAGAAAGTCCCTCTCCTGATAAATCGACCGCTGTAAAGAAAGATAATACTTTTACAAGCATCGTTGCCTTCTCTTCTGAATAGGAATGCAAAACTCTAAAAGGAATTCCCATCATGCTCGCCTTCATAAAAAAATGGCGAGCAGGACGGGAAAAGAAATTGTATTGCTCGGAAGAAGAAATCATAGGCTTTGCATCCGGCTTTTTATACATTAGCTCATCAAATTCAATTCGAATATTTTGTAGTTTACTTTTGCCAAGGACTCCCGTATAAGCAAGATATTTTCGGACAGGAAGTGGCATATGCTTGATATCCGCTTCCGTTAGCTTTTCTTCTGCAACCAAAGGCTGTGTGGCAAATTCTCGTTCTACTTTGGAGATATAGGATTTTTGCACTCCACTGCATCCAAAGAAAGAAAAAGGCATTGTAATTCCAATTAAGGTAACCATTTTTAAGAACTCCTGTGACTTTAGTATTTTCATAATAAACTCCTTTCCAATTCACTCTAAATAATAGGTAACATATTACATATAATTTGTCAACTCTAAAATATTATCTCTTCTATAATAAAAATTATGCATTTACTAAAACAAGAAGCATTTAGATATGGAAGGATGAATTTTCGTTCGCATTATTGAGGATATTTAGAATGCAATTTTCCAATCTTGATTTTTTAGTTTTAGTTTCTTATCTACTCATTGTATTACTCGCAGGCTTACATGCTTCTAAGAATGATACTTCTAAGAGCTTCTTTCTGGCAGACAAGGAATTGCCTTGGTATTTTATCATGCTTTCGATTGTAGCCACTGAAACTTCCAGTCTCACCTTCTTAAATATTCCGGGACTTAGTTTTAAAGGAGATTTTAGTTTTTTACAAGTAGCATTTGGATACATCTTGGGACGTGCGATTGTGGCTAATTTCATTTTGCCATTGTATTATAAGGGTGGTTATTCTTCCGTATATGAATGGGTCGGCGAGAAGTTTGGAGAATACACACAAAAATCAGTCTCGAGTATATTTTTAATCACGCGAGTTCTAGGAGATGGAATCCGACTCTATGCCACTTCCATTCCAATTGCAATCATCTTTCATGGATACTTGCATGATACTGTGACCGAAGAGACTACCGGCATATTGACATTATTCGCTATAACGATGATTACAACTTTATATACAGTCTTTGGTGGATTCAAGTCTGTTGTAATTACAGACAGTCTACAATTCTTTGTGTATGTAGGTGGCGGAGTTTTTTCTTTTTTGTATCTACTAAATGATCTAAGTAGCAGTATGAGTCTTCCGCAAATTTTAGACTCAGCCTACTCTTCTGGAAAATTGAATATCTACCAGGATTTCACAGGAGTAACTTCTACTAACTTCTTTCAGAAGCCTTATTTCCTTGTCAATGGACTACTCGGAGGAATCCTACTCTCTATCGGCACACATGGAGTAGACCAAATGTTCGCTCAGCGGCTAATCGCCTGTAAATCCGAAAGAGAAAGTAAACTCGCTCTCATTGGCTCTGGCTTTTTAGTATTCTTTCAATTTGTTTTATTTCTAGGAATAGGACTATTACTCTTTTATAAATACAAATCAATAGACATTCATCCCGATAAAATTTTCTCGAAGTATATCATAGAAAATATTCCAACTCCAATCCTCGGTCTAATCGTAGCTGCAATTCTTGCGAGTGCGATGTCCACTCTTTCTAGTTCAATCAATTCCATGTCTTTGTCTGTAATCTTTGATTGGATGAAAAAAACCGAAAGCGAGCATATACGTGTTCTTAAATCAAAATGGATTAGTCTCATGTGGGGTTTCGTATTGTTTGCCAGCTCTCTTCTTCCGTATTATTTATCGGGAAAAATATCAGAAGGACTTGTGGAAGTAGGACTTAAAATTGCTTCGTTTACATTCGGACCACTCATCGCCCTCTTTTTACTTGTTCGGGTCAAAGACCAATTATCCCTACAATTATCTTCTCGACTCTTAGTCTCTTCTCTTTTCATCAGCCTAACTTCTACAGTCTGTGTCAGCATTTTTCTAAAACCGGCAATGGCTTACCTGATTCCGACTGGCGTCGTGGTCTTCTATACAATGGTGGGTGCCGGACAGATTGGTAAAAAAACGATGCATTCCTGATTTAATAAAATTTCTTACTTGACAATCTTTTTATAAAGCATACTGTCTTGCCACTTTTCACCTAACGGAGGGTTATTGCATTTGCTTAGTAGATTGCCATTCCTAGTATTAGCTATACCGATAAGCATAAACTGCTTAGCAATAAAGACACCCGAACTCTGTAAAACTGCCGTTGCGAAAGAGGGAGTCTTAGATCTTAGGGAATGGGACTTTGCTAGAGACGGTCAAGTCAACTTAGATGGTGAATGGGAAGTCTTTCCTGAAAAATTAGAATCATCCGAAATACAAGCAAGCGAGCCGAAGCAATTTTTTCATTTAGGAAATACAATTAGGCTCAGTCAAAAACCTTTTTCCTATGCGAGCTTTAAATTAAGAATACTACTTCCAGAAGTATTAACCGAACCAAGTCTTTATCTCCGAGCAAAATCATTTAACAGCGCCTATGCAGTTTTCGAGAAAGAAAAACTAATTGCAAAGTCCGGCACTGTGGGCAAATCAAAATTAGACTCTATTCCCTGGATAAGCTCTGAAATTTCTCCTATTCAGATGAGTCCTAAAGAAATGGAACTCATTCTAAAAGTATCTGACTTTTATTCTACAAAGAATACTTTGAATGGAAAATTAGAATTGGGAACGCTTCATCAATTAGAATCTGCGTCTAATATTGATTTGTTTCTCAGTATGATTTTGGCTTCTCTTTTTCTATTGATTTTTTTCTACAATATCACTCAAATAAAGGAAAAAGTTTCTATCGCTCTTGGTATGTCAGCACTTTGTCTTACTTTTTTAGTTGGCATGTCTGACTCTTATCCGCTTTCCATTATTCTTCCTAACACAATAGGGAAATTCCTACTCAATTTCAAAATTATCTCTCAGTTTCTAGTTTTAGTGTGCACAACCTATTTGTATTTTGTTCTAAGCTCTTTCATTACTCTAAAAATACTTCGCATTCTTACCACTGCGTTTTTTTCTATTCTTACCTGCTTTGTTCTTTTAATCTATAATTTACAACTGCCCGCTCACTCAGATTTGTATGCAAGTGGGGCATTACTTCTATTTCATCTATTAGCATCCTATCACTTCTTTATATATGGTCCTAGTTCTTTTGCAAGAATCAAAACTTACACAAATAAATACAAAGCCGAATTAGATAGAACCCTAAAGGAACTCCAGGACAATAAGAAGAGCTTTGACCAGAAGATAATCGAGCGCTCTTTTAATATGGTTACTTATATGGAGAAGTTAGAGATTCAAACAGGAGAAATGGAAAAGCTAAACGAACTAATCATCCATCTGTTAGAAGGGGCTAATATTGATTCTGTGCTAGATGAGATTTTTACTCATATCATGACTTACTATCGTGCAAACATTGCCTTTCTTTATTTTCTAGATTCTGATTCCAATGAATTCTATCCGTATCGCGGAATTACAAAAGATATACCGGATGAGATTCAGTCTTTTATGTCAACAGCTAGAATGCCTGTGTCAAGAGAAGCGGGTGTAGCCTATATTGCTTATAAAAGAAAACGAACCATCTACATCGAAAATGCAAAAACTAAATACACTAAAAAGAAAGATAAAGTAACAGGAAGCGGTAAACCAGAATTAGTCTCTTCTCTCTATATTCCTGTTTTAATTCGAAATGAATTTCAAGGAATCTTTTTTCTGGCAACATTCAATCATCCCCTTCATCTAAACAAAGACAAGATTAAATTCATTTCCATGTTCACAAATCAATTAACAGCAGCCATTCAAAAAGAAAGAATGCTAAAAGAAATGGAGGAAGAAAAAAGAAGAGCGGAACTAGAAAAGGAAAGAGCTGAGAAAGCAAGGCTAGAAGCAGAAGCAGCAAAGGCAGAAATTGAGGCTATTAATAGTTTGGCGCGTAGCATCAATGAAAACTTAGAGCTTAAATTCATAATGGATAAGATTATGAATTATGTAGAATCCCATTTTGGAATTAAATTCTATTCTTTACATATCTTAAATGATAACAAAAAGAAAATGAAATTACTAGAAGCAAAATTCCCCGAATCCGTATCACCGGAAGAAAAAAGAAAGATCATGCAAATTCAAATTCCAATCCTAACAGAAGAAGGGGCATTTGCCTTTATCTGCAAGTCTAAGAAGATGGTTTTTTATAAAAAGTTAGACATTGAAAAATCAAATGAAGAAGAAAGACAGGCTCTTGGAAATCTAAATATTTCTTCCATGGTAGGAATTCCACTCAAAGTAAAAAATGAAATCATAGGTATCTTAAATTTCTTTAGTCCGACTCAACTCAGTCTTACCAAAATGCATCTAAAGACAATCGCAAGCTTGGGTGAGCAAGTCGCTGGTGTCATTCATAATTCCAGTCTTTATAAAGACATTAAAACCGAAAAGGATAAATCAGAGAGTCTACTCTTAAGTATCCTCCCTCCTAAAATTGCAACCGAATTAAAGAACACAAGCAAAGTCGTTCCGATTATCTATGAATCAGTAACAATCTTATTTACTGACTTTGTTGCCTTCACTAAGATTGCTGAGACACTTTTACCCAAGCAGCTTTTAATTGAGCTAGATGGATACTTTACTTTCTTTGATTTTGTTTGTGAAAAATACAATATCGAAAAACTAAAAACGATAGGCGACTCCTATATGTGCGCGGGGGGACTTCCAACGGCTAACAAGACTCATGCGCTAGATGCCTGCCTGACTGCAATGGAATTTAGAGACTTTGCACTTAGAATGCAGGAATTAAATTCTAACTCTAAGGATGCAATGATGCCATGGGAATTACGAATTGGACTGCATACAGGTCCTGTGATTGGAGGAATCGTAGGCACAACAAAGTTTGCCTATGATGTATGGGGAGACAGTGTAAATATTGCGAGTCGAATTGAATCTTCGAGTGTGCCCGGAAAAGTAAATATCTCCGAGACAACCTATGAACTCGTAAAAGATTTTTTTGTTTGTGAGCATCGAGGCAAAGTAAGTGCAAAGAACAAAGGTCAAATTGATATGCACTTTCTAGATAGGCTTAAACCTGAATTCTCTGCAAACGAAGAAGGAACCATTCCCAACCAAAAGTTTCATGAGCTCTACGCAAGAATTAAAGCAGGCGAGAGCATCATTACATACACGATAGAACAATTACCATTAGCCGTTTAGATTTAAAACATTGAATATAATCTGCACGAGTAATATCTTTGTAATCATAGCGACAGGGAATACTAGCGAGTAACCAAAACTAGGAACGCTATTTTTTATCTCAGCAGTTGCATAGGCAATACAAGCAGGTTGCGTTTGCATTCCAGAAAGAATTCCAATAAGAAGTGGATAAGGAATTTTTAAGAATATTCTACCGGCTAATAGCATTATGCCTGTGTTGATCGTAGTAATAATAAATCCCAAGAAGACTAACAACAATCCGTATTTAGCAAAGTTTGCTCCAAAAGAAAAACCGGCTTTGAGTCCAATGCCTGAAAGAAATAACACAACACCCATTTGTCTGAGAGTTAAATTTGCGTTATACGAAATACTCCAAACAATACTTCCTGTTCTTCCTAGATAACCTAGAATCAAAGACACAATGAGAGGTCCGCCGGCATAACCGAGTTTAAAGGAAGCACCACCTGGAAGAGGAATTGGAATTTCTCCTACAAATAGACCAATCGCAATTCCAATCGCCATGCTAATATAATCAATCTCTGTTAGACTGTGAAAGGAATCTCCAAAGAACTTAGATACTTTGTCCATATCCTCCTTTGCTGCTACAATTCGAATTCGATCTCCCCCTTGTAAAATAGTATTAGGCGAAGGAACGATATCTGCATCTCCTCGTTTGAGACGGGTAATCGTTGCTTCAAATTTAGTGTGTAGATCGAGGCTACCGATTGTATACCCGATGACATCTTTACTCGAAACAAAGACTCTTCTGAAATCAAGCTCGGATCTATCTGCAAATAAATGAGTGTGATCATGCACTCCGAAAAAAGGCGTGCGCTCTCTAAGCTTTGTGCCGACTAACGTTATAATATCATCTTTTTCTAAAACGGTATCACCATTTACAATTTCTGTTTTGTCTTTCTTTTTAATTCGAGCAATTACAAGTCCGGTCAAATCATTGTTTGCAAAAATATATTCTACTGTTTTACCAAACAAATTTGGATTTGTAATTTGAATATCTCTATGCTCTAATTCTTTTCCACCGAAACCAAGCTCTTCTGCAATCTCAGAGCTTTCTTTTTCAACATCTACTTTGAAAAGTTTCTTGATTACAAAAAAAGAAATAATTACTCCAATCACGCCATAAGGATAGGCAATTGAATAGCCGGCAATAGGCTCTCCCATCACTTTACTCAATTCACCGGGAGGCAGACTGGAATATGTATTTTTTAAAGTATCAACGATAGACGCAAGAGCTGGAGTGTTTGTGAGAGAGCCTGCAAAAAGACCGGAAGTGATATTTGCATTTAGACCAAATGCTTTTCCTAAGATAACAGTCAGAATAGCGGATAATGTCAATACTCCTACCATAAGTAGATTGTAAGAAATCGCCTTCTTATTAAAACTAGCAAAGAAGCCAGGTCCTGCTTGTAGACCAGTCGTATAAACAAAAAAAACTAAACCAAGAATATAGACGGTATCCGGCAAAGCTAACTTCTCAGACAAAGAGCCAAACGCAATTCCTACAAATAGAACGGCAGCAATTCCTAAACTAAAACCTTTGTATTTCAATTTGCCTAAAAAATAGCCAATTGCTATTACCAAGAAAAGTAAAAATAATTTATTCTCTTCTAAATACTTTATTAAAATTTCCATAGAGACTCCTGAAAAAAACTTACAGACATTCGTAGATTAAACAATTTCTTTTTTTATTTTTAAAAATATTTTTTTACACTTTTGCCTTCATCGATTGCGGACGATTCTCAACAGAGTTCATTGCCACGGAGGCACGGAGACACAGAGGTTTTTCGCTGTATCATAATACGAGAACAGTAAACCTAAAATAACGTCAGTTCGTTGTAACAAATAATTTATTTTTATATCGAATCTCGTGAAATTTCTCTGTGTCTCAGTGCCTCTGTGGCAAATCCGTCTACTATTTTACTAAAATGTAATTTCTTCTGTGTTGACAGAAAGTGTTTTGTATTTTCCGGAAATCCAATTTTGTAAATCAGAGGAATACCAACGGGAGAATCTTCTATCAGAAGGACCGCCGGGCATGTTGGTAATAACAGAATTATCCGCCATATCAGATACAACTCGAATCGATGCGGCAAAACTAGTTGTGCGACCGGCTGATTTATAAATCTGTCCCTGCGAAATCGTAGCACGACCACCGGGAATTGCAATCGGTCCTTTATCAAATCCAAGAAAGCGAGGAAGTTTTCCAGCAAATAAAATATGATTGAATTTGAGTTCCTGCACACTGCCCCAGGTTTTAATTTCTGTCTGTAGACTTTTCTCTGCCACTCGCTTGAATATTTCTTCACGGGTTTCTGTTCCAAACCAAATCGATTTTTCAGAGAGAAGTATATTTACAAATTTATCATAGAAGTCTACAAACACTCCAGTCTCTTCTTGTAAAAAGGAAATGAGTTTTTCTCCTAGATTTTTTTTGCCGAATACTTCTCTAAATAATTCTTTATAAAACACTTCAAAGAGATAAGCGCCATTAGACTCAATATTGTATTTTAAATCCCAATCTCTTAGAATATTTCCCTGTGCGGTATCAGGAAGCAGTGGCTTTAGAATTTTCATAAATATTTCCGCTTCTAAAGAATATACATCATAGTGCATCTTACAAACATCTTCGACTGTAAACTTAGAGCCACTGCGGATAAGATTGGCTATCCTGTCAGCGCGATAAGAGCCCATTGGCATATTGAGAGGTTTTATTTTTCCGTATTGGTTTAAATTATTATTAGCCGTTACAAAGAATCCTTCTTTTGGATTGTAGGACTTTGGCATATCAGAAGGAGACTCGAACCCATTCCAATCGTCTTTCTTATCCCATCCGCAGAATGGAACAAAACCACTTGCCCCTTTTTTTCGTTTAGGAACTTTTCCGCTCATTTGATAACCAATGTTTCCTGCGGAGTCAGCGATTACAAAATTCCAGGCTGTTTCTACTTTGCTAACAATATCCATTGCGTGTTTTGTATTCTGACTAGTAAGTAGAGACAAAATGGAATTAACCGTTACCCCACCGGAGTCCACGCCTGTCCATTGAGAAGATAGATAAATTCCTTCTTTATACGGATTTCCCGAAAGAGTCCCATGTTCGTTTTCATAAAAGAGAATTTCTTTGCTTTTTTTCTTTTTGCGTTTAATAACTTCTTTGCGTTGAATAAAAGGAATGTATTTTCCTTCTTTTAAATACTTGCCCTCAAGACAATCTTCCATCCAGGAATCATAGGCATCTACAAAGGCATAGGTGACACCCCAGCTTAAATCTTTTGTTCGACCGGTTAAGATTCCGGGAACACCGGGCATACTTCCGCCTATCGCATACCAATTAGGAGTAGAAAGAATGATTTCTCCCCAGACAGAAGGAAGTCGATTGATTTCTAAATGGGGGTCATTGGATAAGATGGGTTTGCCGCTCTTGGTAAGGCTACCACCGATTACCCAGTTATTCGAAGCCATCATCTTAGGCGCCCCTATTTCCCATAATACAGAGGGAGGGACAACTCTATCTTCTAAATGAATCTTCTTTATCTTTTCATAATTTGCACCTGTAAGAATTCCGGGAAACAATTCTTCTAAATGCTTTTCACTCACACCTGCTTGCACCATTTCAATAAATAGTCTTTCTACTTCTCCCTGTGATTGGGCTAATGTCAGGTATCCGATCATTCTAGAAATTAAAATACAATCTTCAATCGTCCAGGCTTCTTTTGGAACTCCAAGCAGTTTCATTTCAAATGGATAGGTTTTCGCAAAACCGTCATTTACTCCTGCACAGTAGGATTTTATCCATTGTTTTTTTTCGGAGTCTACTTCTGAGAGTGGTTTACTCGTTTTTCCATACCAATTCATTCTTCTAAAGAATGTGTCAATCGAAAGAGAAGTATCACTTGAATCTAAAAGTTCAGAAAGTCTTCCGCGACCAAGGATACGCATAAAGTTCATTTGCATTCCTCTGTCTATTGCATGAACATAACCCAATCCATAAAGGCAATCTTCAATTGTATTTGCTTTTACTTTGGGAACTCCCTCTTTGGTTCTAGTAAGTTTAATATTTTCTCTCATGATTTTTCCCCACTTATCAATTTCCACTGATTCTATTTTTTAGTTCAATGACTTTTGGATTTTCCCGATCAAGTAGAAAAGCCAGATCGAGCATCTTGCTTGCACGATAGCGGGCGTTTAATTCTAAATAGACTTCCGTTAAGAGTAAAAGATTATTCACATTCTTTGGCTCTCTGAGTTTTAAACGCTCGGAGTAATCGGCGGCTAAATCTGATTTGCCAATCATCTTATAACTCTTGGCAGTAGCAAAAAGAAAAGTAGACTCTTCTGGATACAAGTCTACAAAACTACTATAAAGCTCAGCAGCTTGGTAAAAATCTCCCATTTTATAGACAGTATTTGCCTTTAGCCGCAAATAACTTTTAGATAAAGTAGGCTCTGTAATTTGTTCTAATATATCATAAGCTCTTCTGAATTCGTCTTTATTGTAATACTCTAAAGCTAGTTTTAAATGAGAGGTGTCTTGATCTGCATTGACCGGATAAGGGTCATTAAACTCAATTCGGAGTAAACTAAAATCATCTGTCAGTTCTCCCTTTTTCTCTGTGATAGAAAAGATTCTTTCTAAATCGGCATTAGCCTCTTCGACAGTTTTAAGAAATAGACTTTCATCTTCGTTGATGACGCGCCCTCCTCTATCGTCGATTCCAATCTTGATATCATCTTTTCCATCGGAGCCCATAAGAACAATGTCTCCATTTTCCAACTTGAAAGTATTGATTCTAAAATCTCCCGAATGCTCTGCTGTCATCATTCCAATTTTATGAAGATTCATTTCTTTTTCGATGAAGGTTGCTTTTTTGTCTCTGAATAGAACACAAAATGGATGCTCTGCGTTGATGTAATAAATAAAACCGCGATCATTATCCACTAGCCCCATTACAACCGAAACCATCATAGAGCCATCAAAAGATTCAAAGATACTTTGCAATTCCTGAAAGGCAAGCTTCAACCATCTCTCCGGGAAAACAGTTTCTTCTTGGGAGAATATTTTACCTCTTGAGATAATAGATTTGAAAACAACTCCAAGTGCCAAGGCTCCCCCTGCTCCTTGAATGGATTTTCCCATTGCGTCTCCATTTAGAAATGCAGTGTATTTTCGTCCTTTTAGATGAATGATTTCGGAAATACAAATGTCTCCTCCGATTTCATGCATCTTGTTTTTAAATTCAAATTTCTTCTTTTGTCTTGTGAGTATCTTGATTCCAATTTTATCATCTCCGGGAACGTTAGACGCTAAAGGCTGGATGATAAGAGTTGTTAGAAAATAATCTCCATCCTGGTGCTCTTTTAAAAGCTTTACTTCCTTTAAAGATTCATTTAGCTCTTTTGTTCTTTCTCCTACTTTATCTTCCAGGGTTTTGTTTAGATCTTCTATTTCATTGTGAACAGAAATGAAACGATTTGCGAGCACACCGGCAAATCCAAGGATATAAATAAAAAATGCATACTTAGTAAAAGAAAGACCCGAATTGAATACAAGAGAATCTAGAATATCATAAATGACTGCCATTAAAAAAATGATAAGTCCGACTAATAAGCGTTTTGCGTTGCTAATTTCTTTTTTGATAGCAACATAAAATATCCTCCCCAAGAGTGGAATCCCGAAAGTAAGAATAGAAATTTGCCAGAGCCTGAGAATATATTCCGCCTGATACATATCGGGACATACGAGCGTGATTGCACTGATGAGATAAGAAAAATGACCGAAACCTCTTGTCCATTTGCCTGCTTTATTAAAAAACAAAACATCTATAGATTGACTGAGAAAAACAAAGCCGGGATAAAGAACTGCTAACTCAACTCTCTGGATAATAGACGTATCCCACGAATTCTCGAAAATGGCAGAAGTCCTTGTATAAATATAAATGGCGATGATAAAAGAAAACGCACCGTAATAAAAATTATAAACCTCTACTCTCCTGCGATAAAATAAAAATAGATGGTAAAGACCAACGGTGAAGTAAACGGTGAGTAAGGCGAGAGACACTCTATCCTGTTCATCGTATTTGATGGATTCATAAAAACCAAAGTCATAGTATTTCGTAAGATAAAAACCAGTGTGATCAAACTTTGGATGACCGGAAAGTTTTACGAGAAGATGATTGTCCTTAGCCTGTATAATTTCTCTTGGGACTTGATAGATTACACCGCGGACAGTTCTATGAAAAGATACTTTTCCATTTTTGATTTCGCCTTCTCTGGCAATTAAAATTCCATTTAGATAAATTTCAAATACTTCCCCTATCTCACCAAAACGAATTCCTGTGTGCTTCGGATAATTGAGAATATCCTCTGGAATATCAAAATAGGTCATAAGTGTATAAGTAGCAAGCTCGCCTTCTTTGGTAAAAAGTTTATTCATCCAAATAGGAAAGCTTTCTATCTTCTTCCATTCAACGCCGGGGTTTTGTAATTGTAAAAAGGAAGGATCATAAGAATCAATCGCATACCAAACTCTTGGTGTGCAAGTCTTAGAATCAGAGCAATTCTTTACTAAATCAACTCTATCAAATGAAAAAAGGGAAATTGGAAGAAGGAAAAAAAGAATCAGTGAAATCAGCTTTATTTTATTTATCATCGCGCGGAAAATACCCCGTTCAATAGAATATTATTGCAAGAAATTTACAACAGATAAATAAAAGTTCTCTGTAATTTTCGAAATTCCACCCTTTGCTAAACGGTTTACCTTTAAGAATTTTTAACCACGAAGAACACAGAGAACACGAAGAAAAGAAAAGGAATTTAAATCTTTACCTTCGTGATCTTCGTGCCCTTCGTGGTTAAAATCTTCTCGTTTTTCCTTTACTTAACAGAATTGAGCGAAAACTGGAATCTAAGCAAATTGAGACCCCCGATAAAAGAACTCGGGGGTGACATCTTAAGTTGGCTAATCATAATTTACCGAATGAATTCTAGATAGTGTTTTGCTGTTTCTTCGGGGAGTTCGAGCATGGGAGCGTGACCGCAGTCTTTTAGAATCACTACTTTGTTGTCCTTGATTCCTTTTTGAAAAATCTCAGTAGAAGATACGTCGATGATATTATCTGTATCACCCCAGAGTATCAAAGTCTTTGCCTTAATCTTAGAGAGACGAGTTTCCAAAAGATTTCCATCAGACCTAATTTCAGAAAAAACTTTTTCGTTATACTTCTTGTTAGCCGCTGACTTTCTCATAATATCGGTTTTAAAAAATCCAGGAATATAAGGAGGATTGACAAAGGAAAATTTCATTAGATAATCAAACTCTTCTTCGTTACTGACAATGAGAGGATTTTTTCCCTGGGCTAATTTCTCAGACAACTTGCTTGGATTACGGCTATTAACCCCTGCGGCATCAAAAAGTCCAAGACTCAATACTTCTTCTGGATACTCGGTTGCATAAATTCCTGCAATCTGTCCACCCATAGAATTTCCAGCGATATGATATTTCTTAAGTCCAAGCTTCTGCGCAAATGCATGAAGTCTTTTCACTTGCGACATATACCCGTAATTCTCTGATTCTATCTTTGTGCTTTCGCCAGCAGGTGGAGAGTCCGGTGCGATTACTCGATATTTGTCGGTCAAGTAGCGAGAGAATCTTGTCCAATGCTCCTTGTCTCCCCCAAATCCATGAAAGAGTAAAATCGTCTCCCCTTCTCCTCCTTCCAAATACGCAAAATCGAAATTATCCACAGTAATAGTTTTCTTGGTTAAGCTAGCTTTATTCCTTTCGTAATTTACAAAGCTATTAATTAAAGTCGATGCACAAGAAGTAGAAAAGAAAAGAGTGAGTGTTAGTAGTAGTATTTTCATAGTAAAAGCCTAATTTCAATAATCGGCAAAAGGGACTGCTTTCATGATAAAGCCGTTCGAGGTGACTGGTATAAGGCTTTATATTGCGTATAACTCAATTATACTGTGAGCAATAATGTCTAGGATAGTATCAAAGATACTTAAAAATCGATTTTTAGTATCTTTGATACTATACATGACAGTATCTTTGATAGTATCTTTGATACAAAGGAAGGTAAAAGGAAGCATATCGGAGACTAGGACTTTTATACTTTTTTTTAGACAGGATTTACAGGATTTACAGGATGGTTTTATCCGGTCATTTCGAACCTCGTGTCTGCGATTGGTCTTTTGGTAGGAAATAGTGCCGAGTGTGAGAAATCTATCTGGCAAAGAAACTAAGTAACCACGAAGGGCGCGAAGAGCACGAAGAAGGGTTTACTTGCGCTTAGGTGTTTGGATATGAATGAAATATCTTAATCCTGTGAATCTTGTTAATCCTGTCTAAAAACTTTTCTAGATATCGCTTAGAAGAATAACGAAGCGGGTGGAATTTACAAAATGTATCGTCATCGTATATTTGCGGATACTGTCGAATAGCCGGTAAGTCTTTGAACTCTTTCTACTGTGGAAACCACTTTGGATACTTACTTTGCAAGGAATCCTATAAAGCTTATTATATCCTTGATTTTATCATATATACTTGATTTATGAAATGTATTTTTCATCCCAAAACAAACAGAACTCAAGCTTCGCTTCCTCTATACATATCCGAACTATTTTATGCTAACCCCTACACTATTTCTCCCTTCGCGTCCTTTTGCTCTTGACTATATAAGTGAAATACGGAGATGATTAGTTAGTTGCCATTACACCATAAAATTTAGAGGAAAATAGTTATGCCAAAGAAACTTGAAAAATCAGACACTTCAATAAGTGTATTATTAGAGAAATTTAATGCAGGAGAGCTAGGTATTCCGGAGATTCAGCGAGACTATGTTTGGAGCAAATCCCAGGTTCGAGACCTTGTAGAATCTCTTTATAAAGAATATCCAACTGGTTTAATTTATCTTTGGAAGACTAAACTCCACCAAAGCTAAAGAATAATTCGGATAAAACGCCAGATCTACTTATACTAGATGGACAGCAAAGATTAACGTCACTTCAAAAATTATTGAAGGGGGAAATCCTAGTTTATTTTCATGTAGAAGATGAGGTATTTGCGGTGTTCAGTAGTAAGATGAAAAATAATCCTTCGTGGGTTTCCGTAAAATCAGTTTTGGAAGAGCCAATAAATGTTTGGACTCAAATTATTGATAGGCTCAATATTGAAAAGACTTCACCACTTCAGAAAACTTATATGGAGCGAATACAAAACTTATCGCAAATTAAAGATTATAGTTTTCCAGTCCTCACCCTGCATACAGATGATTTTGAAGAAGTAACTGAATCTTTTATTCGCTTAAATTCGAAAGGGACAAGATTAAAATTTGCTGAATTAGCTATGGCAAGACTAGCTTTTAATTGGCCTGGCTCTTTGAATGACGAATTTAAAATTGCTCTCTCTCAATACGATAAGGAAAATTTTGATTTTAATCCAAGCTTTATAATGCGATGTTTTGTTGTAATAGGAACTGGCCAAAGTAGCTTCAAATCCTTAGACACGCTTTGGAATGAAAAGAAAAATGAGTTACCAAAAATATGGAAAGATACAAAAGAGCAATTGATATTACATTAAATTTTTTGAAAAACAATATAGGAATTGAATCAACGGATTTCATTCCTTCTTTGAATGCGTTAGTTCCTATTGTTTATTACGTTGATAAATTAAAATCTAAATTAGATGACAACTCAGTTAATGGAATTCTTTTCTGGTTTTTAGCCGCTACAGGCTTCGGAAGATTTACCGGCGGGGCAGAAGGACAAATCGACCAAGACATTAAAGCAATAAATTCCGACTCACCGATTCATAATCTAATTAAAAATCTAAAGCGAAATATTGCAAGTTTCGAATTTACTCCAGAAATGCTTGAAGGAAATTATCGAAATAACAAATTCACACCGTTGGTATTTGCCATTTGCCGCAATAAGAAAGCAAAGGACTGGTTTACTGGAACAAATTTAAGTTCCAACAATCTAGGTAATGAAAACCAGATAGAACTTCATCACATCTTTCCGAAAGCAGTATTAAAAGAGACGGAAATCCAATCGGAATTAATAGACGATTTGGCGAACATTGCATTTTTATCCTCCAAAGCAAATAAAGAAATTTCAAAAAGTCTTCCCAATATCTACTTGAAAAAGATAGAACAGGATCGATTAAAAAATCAATTCATACCGATTTATGAGGATTTGTGGCAAGTGGATCGATATGGTGATTTTTTACAGGAGCGTCGAAAACTAGTTGCAAAGGAATTAAATTCATACTTTATTGCAATCGGCGGAGAGTTATTGGATGGGTAACGGCAACTAACTGCGAGTATCCACTGCGGTAACGGACTATATCGGAAGCTGTCCGTCACCTTGCTCCAAGCCGGCTTAGTTGTATTAGCCACACTTCGTAGTATATTTGTTGAACTCACGATGAAATATTCAGGTATAGACTTCCGCGACATCGTGTCCCAGAAAGACATTCGGATAATCTTATCGATATAGGGAGTCGATACTTTTTAGAACAAAATCATCCCAATCATAGTAATCACACAAATCACAGTTCAGACGGTGGTAATTTAAAAAAGAGGGTCAATGGAAAAATGAGTTATCAAGTATTAAATTGGAATTTACTTTTGGCAATTGGTATAAAGATATTGTAGATGGATTTGTCATTACAGCATTATTAACCACTAAACTGGAATTGCAAACAAGAATACCCATTTTCTTTCAGCAGTAGACTTAATTTTAGAGTTTAAATCCACTTGACAATTTCCAAACAAGCATAAACAGTAAGGGTATGAAATTTGCTGACCCAAAAAACGATGTAGCTTTCCGAAAAATCTTTGGAAATGAAGCCAAGAAAGTTATTCTTATCTCCTTTTTGAATTCAGTATTAGGTTTAGAAGGAGATAAGAAAATTATTCATTTGGATTTTCTTACAACATTTCAACTCCCAAGAATTACTGGACTCAAAACTTCTATTATTGATGTAAAAGTAAAAGACCAAACGGGAAATACTTATCTTGTAGAAATGCAATTGAGTGAAGTGATTGGATTTGATAAAAGAGTTCAATACTATGTTTCAAAAGAATACTCTTCTCAAATAGAAAAGGGAGATGAATATTATAAACTTACTCCTGTAGTCCTTATTGGAATTTTAGAATTCGATTATTTTGAAGGTAATAGCTATTTGACCCGTCACTTAATACAAAATATGGAGACTGGAAGGAATGAATTAAAGGATATTAGCTTTAATTTTATTGAGTTACCTAAATTCAAAAAAGAGTTAAACGACTGTATTACTCTAACTGATAAATGGATTTATTTTATTAAAAATGCAGAAAACTTAGATGTAATTCCGCCTGACGTTAATGATGAAGGATTAAAAGAAGCATATTCCGAATCAGATAAACATAATTGGACGAAAGAAGAACTAGATAATTATGATTACTTTTTGATGAGAGAACAAGATGAAAGGGGTAAAGTAGAATTAGCCGAAAACAAGAAAGCTTTAGAAATTGCAAAGAAATTAAAGCTGGCTGGAGTTGATATAATAACTATAACTAGCTCAACTGGTTTGAGTATAGAAGACATTAAAAAGTTATAACTCAAGCCTTTAAAAGAAAGAACGATTGAATTCTATAAAATCGAATATCGAGTTAAGCATTGACCAAAAAAGGAATTACCTATGACCCGCATTTACCTTGACAACTGTTGTTTCAATCGACCTTATGATAATCAAGAAAATATTAAGGTTCAAATTGAGACTGAATCAAAACTATATATCCAAAGAAAAATAAAAGAGAGTCAATATTCTTTAGTCTGGTCGTATATACTAGAATATGAAAATCAGTCTAATCCATATGTGATTAGAAAAGAAGAAATCTTGGAATGGAAAAAGATCTCTACTATAATTATAAAACCAAGTGAAGAAATTTTTAATCGAGCAGAAAAATTGCTAAGTTATAATATTAAATTTAAAGATGCCTTGCATTTATCCTGCGCGATAGAAGCGAAAGCAGATTTTTTCATAACAACGGATAATCCATTGGTTAAGAAAAAGAATGTTATCTCAGATTTGGAAATTATTAATCCAATTAATTTTATTGAAAAAATAGAGGTTTAAAATGCAAAAATCAAATACACTAATTCTACATGAAGGAATGAACGCATTAAAAGATAAATTAGGATTGGTAGATTCTGAAAAATTTATCACTCTTATTTTAAGAGAAAATTTTGATTATACAGAATGGCAAAAAAATCTCTGGAAAGAAAAAAGTCTTAGAGAGATACATGAAGAAGCAAAAAATTTTTTTGAAAGTATTAATTGAATTATTCCTTTTTGGTTCAAGAGCCAGAGGAGATGCAAGAGAGCATCAATTATGATTTTTTAGTTATAGTAGATAAAAAAGATAGAGATTGAAGAATCCTCCGAAATGACATTGAGTTCTGTTCTTACATATATCAAGAAAATTGTTAAATGATTATAAACTCCACGCTTACGATAAAAAATGATATGGATTCAAACCAAATTGCAAATATTCAAAACCTATCGTATCTTTTATCGGTGCTCAGTCCCCCCTTCGCTGCAAACATTCGCGACCAGCGCCTTCGCATGTTCATCGGTGGTAATCAGTTTCTTATTATTTGTTGGTAAAGAGATACTCCATGCCTCTGTGGCAATCCCTCCCCTAAAAGAAATCAATTGCATAAATGATTGTAATTAAAATGTAATAATTACTTGTAATACTTTGGGCATGATTCAATTAGGAGTTTAATGTGAATATTCATGGCAACGGTTTGAAGGTTTTAGTCGTAGACGACGAAGAAGACATTAGTGATTTAATCAAGTTTCATTTAGAGGAAGAAGGATTTCAGGTATTTGTATGTCAGAATGGTCTTGAGGTTCTTCCCCGAGTCGATTTGAGTCTTCCTGATTTGATTATTCTAGATATAATGCTTCCTGGAATTGGAGGGATTGATCTTTGCAAGCGAATCAAAGAAAAGTTCCAAGTTCCTATCATCATGGTAACAGCAAAGACGGGTGAGACAGATGCAGTTCTTGGACTCGAGCTTGGAGCAGACGATTATGTAAGAAAACCATTTAGTCCGAGAGAGCTAATGGCGAGGGTAAGATCTGTTTTGCGTCGCTACGAAGAAAAGACAGAGGAAGGAAAAGAAGGAAATATTACCATCGGCAAAATTCATCTCAACAAAAAAGCTCACAAAGTTTTTGTAGATAACAACGAAATAGATGTTACTCTCATCGAATACAAAATACTTTTACTTTTTATGACCAACCCCGGCATAGCGCTTACTCGCGATAAGCTCCTCGATAAAATATGGGGACATGATATCTATGTAACCGATAGAGCCGTAGATGTAAATATTAAACGTCTGAGAGACAAGCTTCTAGATGAAAAAGATCGACTCGAAACAGTTCGTGGAATAGGATATAGATTCAGCGATGCGTAGTCTTTTTTCAAGAGTCCTTTTAAGCAACTGGCTATTTCTGATTATCCTCTTAACCACAGGATTAATTCTTTACTTCGTAGAAACCCAGGTTGCAACAGAATTCAAATTTGTCCTTTTTGTTCTATATATTATATTTTCCATGCTCATAGCATTTCATACTTCCTTTCGAATTGCTACAAGTGTCACCGAGCATTTAAGTATCATCGAAAAAAAAACAATGGAAATCAACGCAGGAGATTTTGGAACTCTCCTTGCTGCTTCCGACATTCAAGAATTATCCGATCTTGCTTCCTCCATCAACTCCATGTCTCGCAGGTTACAAATGCAATTTACCGATCTCAATGTAGAAAAAGAAAAATTCAATTCCCTTTTACAAAATCTTCGCGAGGGTGTATTTGCCATTAGCCTCGATAAGAAAATTCTATTTCAAAATCAAAGTATTCCTACTACCTTGATTCCAGCCAATTCTCAATCGAGAAGTATTGATGATGTAATCATCAATAAAAAGCTACTCGGTTTTCTAAACGATCATATCGAATCTTCTGTAGATGGAAAAATAGGAATTGATGATAGCAAGCATTACTATAAGGTATGGTTTTATTCTCTTAAATCAAACAACCAGATATTGATGTATATTGGCGTTGTCTCTGATAAGACAGACGAGCGCGAAACACAAATGCTTAGAGAGCAATTTGTTCAAAATGCTTCTCATGAATTAAAGACTCCAATCACATCTATCAAAGGCTATGCGGAGACATTAGAAAGTAAGCTACGTCTTAGTCCTGATAGTGTAGAGAAAAAATTTATCAAAGCAATTCTTCGAAACACTGACAGAATGATTCGAATCGTCGAAGACATGCTTACGATTTCAAAACTAGAATCTCAAAATTCCTTTTTCCAACCAGAAAAAGTGAATCTCTATGAGCTAGTTCAAAATTTAAAATTCACCGTCGATGGGTTTATTAAAATAAAAAATCAAACCTTTGCCGCAGATGTTCCCACCGATATTTTTCTCTACGCTGATATGATTTTACTCGAACATCTTTTTCTCAATCTGATTCAAAATGCTTCTAACTATTCAAGCGAGAATCAACCCATTCATTTATTTGCACAATGCAAAGACAATACCGTTATCATCCAAGTGATCGACCAGGGAATTGGAATTAGCGAATCCCATCTCGACAGAATTTTTGAAAGATTCTATCGCGTAGATACCGATCGTTCTAGAAAAGGGGGGGGCACCGGACTAGGACTTTCCATTGTAAAGCACATCGTAAAACTTCATTCCGGTTGGATAAATGTTTCTTCCTCGCAAGGCGAAGGAACCACCTTCACTATAAATTTACCGATTGACAGAAAGAAGCCCGTCTTGTAAATTTAAGATACATGTATCCACTCGGTTTCTACTCTTTCGGAAAAAATATCGGAATCAAAGACTCTACACTCGACTTCTCCGTAATCTATTCGGAGATTCTCTGTGATGCTACTGCTGTATTCACACGTAATAATTTTCCCGGCTCCCCCGTTATCGTTGGCAGAGAGCATATTCAAAATGGAAAGTTGCAGGCAATCGTCATTAACTCCAAAAACTCCAATGTTGCTACAGGACAAAAAGGAATTGATAATGCTAGAAAGACTTGTGAAGTTCTAGCGGATAATCTAGGTATCCGCACGGAAGATATTCTTCCCTCTTCTACTGGAGTCATTGGAGTTCCCCTTCCCGTAGAAAAAATTCTTTCTGCCTGTAAATCCGCCAAAGAATCTTTAAAGCCCGGTAACTTAGAAGAAGTCGCAGAGGCAATCATGACCACCGACAAGAAGAAAAAAATCTCTTCTAGAACAATCGAAGTCAATGGAGTCAAAGGAATCATTTACGGAATCGCAAAAGGAGCCGGAATGATCGAGCCGAATATGGCGACAATGCTCTGTTATATCCTCACTGACCTAAAGCCAGCGAATGGTAATTTATACGATATTCTAAAATCCTCCGTAAACAAAAGCTTTAATTGTATGAGCATAGACTCTGACACTTCTACAAGTGATACAGTCGTTCTTATGTGCAATGGCTTAGCAGGCTCTGTTCCCATTTCCAATTTTCAAAATGCGTTAGACGAGATATGCATTGACCTCACAAAACAAATAGCCGCCGACGGAGAGGGAGCGACTAAACTCATTGAGCTAGATATTCTAAAAGCACGAGACGAAGCCCAAGCGCATAAGATCGGTAAGTCGGTAATAAATTCTCCTCTCGTAAAAACTGCAATTTATGGAGGAGACCCGAATTGGGGAAGATTTGTAATGGCAATCGGTAAAGTATTCGATGAGAAAATTTCCTTTGAAAACTTAGCCATCTACATCGGTGGAATCTCGGTTAAGGGAGCTGATGCAGATACTCTCAAAAAACTCTCTCTCTATTTAAAAAATAACTCTTTAGTTCAAATCTCAATTCATCTAGGTGCGGGAAATTCTTCCAAACGTTTTTGGGGATGCGATTTTACAGAAGGCTACATTCAAGAAAACGCTTATTATACAACCTAATGAAAGAAAAAATTGTAGAATCGTTTTTCTCTCTCCTGCCCTCTGATTACCGAGTCAAAGCAATAGTCATTTCAGTTGGGGTAAGGATAATATCGATTATCCTTGCACTCTTAACGTATTATTATGTTGGACAATTAATTCCAAAAGCTATCGACTACTCTCTGCAAATTACTATGATCGGAACAATTGTAATTTCAGTAATTCTAATCGTTCCGCTACAAGAATTTCTAGAAACAAAAATAAAAAAAGCATTCCTCTCTGAATACTTATTCGAAGACCCACAAGGACATAACAGTCCGAAACCTCGATTTGAAATCAACGCATTAATCAGCAAAGTATTTCCAGATATGGTTAAAATTTCAGGTAGCAAATACGGAAGACTTGCCGTGCTAATTCGCGAGCCTGCAGATTTCGAGGCGTATACCTACTTCAACGGTCGCCGAAGAAAGATTAAACCCAAAGGTGTGCAAATCAAAGATAGACTTTTATTATTTTTAAAAGATAAAAAGCATGGAGTTTCGATTGGAGAGTTATTAGGACGATCAGATATTAACGATGACTTCTTAGATCTTAAGGCTAATTTTATTATACCGTTCATCTTTAGAGAAAGGATTTTTGGTTTTTTAGCTGTTACCAATCTACCTAGTCCTGAAGATAAATTAAGCTTAAAAGTCCTAGCTAGCAAGGCGGCTATAGCTGTTTACAACCATATTCTGTCTTCTCAGGTTGCACTACACAAAAAATACAAGCGAGAATTTGAAATTGCAAATAGAATTGAAGGATTAATTTTTACTTCGAAGGTTCCAGTCTTCAAGTCCTTTAAATTCGAAGCACACCAAAAAGATCCAAATGTTCTTGTAGAATTTTTTAGGAATGAAGATGGAGAATGCTTATTCATTTTACTTGCTTTAAAAAGCACAAAGGTTGGCTCCGGTCTTGTATCTTCTCATGTTCTAGGTAAAATGTATTCACAAAGTCTAATGAAACGAAAACATAATTTGAATTCACTAAAACTCATTGCGGAAGATATGCTAAAAAAACTTTCCTGGGAAGAAGGTTATGAAATTGTCGTTGGAAGTTTTAGAGAAGATACATTTAGATTGACATTTTCCCAAACAGGTAAGAATTTTAAGATAACAAATGATACTGATCCAAATAAAAGTCTTATCTCTGTTGGTTGGCGTTACACGGTTGACTTGCAAGACAACCCTGTAATTTTTATTTATTATAAGTCAGACAAAATCATTTCTATTCAGAATATCTAATCATGAAAAATTATATTGTTATCATTCTAGGAGCGCTTTGTTTTGTTGCACTTACTTTATTTACATTTAAGGGAGTGGGATTAGATGCAAGTCACGCCAAGATATTTCTTTATTATTATCCGAACGGGCTAATAGCTAACGCAGACTTAGATAATATACATATGATTGGAGTGAATATGTATGAAGAAAAAATTCCTCCTATCAGAATAAAAATTAAAGAGGACAATAACCTCTTATCCCTTATTTCATTTCAATACAAAACCATTCTCGATTTCATTCCCTATATTATTATATCTCTAATTTTTTTAATTTCATCCTTTTGGTTCTTACTTAAATACGGAGACATCTATTTATTTTTATTCTTCTTAGATATTTCCATTTTTATATACAGCAACTTTGTATTACTAGCTTTCGATGCTTACCACTTTTGGTTTTATCTCACTTTTTATTTGCTCGGCTTTTTTATTATGCACATGGGCTTTCGTTTAAAAGGAAAGGATGTCTCGATTCGTTGGCTAATGCCAGAAATCTGTGCGTCTATTATCGTTGCTGTAATTGGAACTTCAGAGAAATTAGATCCTGTTATTTTTACAAAACTCACAACGATAGGTGTAATCGCAATCTTGATTGGAACCGTAGGCTGTCTTAGTGTCTTGGTCTACGATATTCTAAAATACAAATTGAGTGCCAATGCGAGATTACAAAAGATTATCCTCATTGTTGCAATTTCTCTTTTAGTATTGCTTCCCTATTTTTCGTTTCAATTTAGTTTATTTACAGTGTATCCATTCATACAGTATATATCGTATTTTGGTTTTTTAATTTTTCCATTTTTATTCATCTATGGCACTTATCGTTATTCTTTTATGCCCGAGCAGGTTTATTTTAGTTCATCGGTAACTACAATGAACCTAGCCTTTGCGTTCATCTGTCTTTATGGAGTTTTAATTGCTTTATTTAATTTTTTAACAGAAGGTTTATTTATTAAAAACCTTCAGCTTTTTAATATTTTATTTTTACTTCTCAGTATTTATTCAGTGGTTACAGTCAAACAAAGAATAAAAAAGTTCATGGAATACTGGACGCTTGGAAGAAATAAAAAACTAAACCAAACTCTGGAAGAAATGGCTCTACTCATATCCTCTCCCTTTTCTCTACGTGCAACGGTTAGACAGCTCGTAAGAAAAGTAAATGAAGCACTCGATATTCAAAAGGTAATTATCCTAGTTGCCTCGGATCGATTTCCTACCTCTGATTTTAAAAACATCGATATGGTAAAGCTTCATAATAAATCAGAAATTTGGAATTATTTTGAGAATGAAAAAGATGTTACAATTACTTCCTCCTTGATGTTTGGTTCAGGGATTAGAGATAGCGTCTATAATTTCTTACGCACTCTAAATATTCAATTAGCATTTCCGATGTATGGGTTTGATGAAAAAAAATCTATAACCGCAATGTTTCTCGTAGGTGAAAGAAATGTTCCGAGAAACTTTACCTTAGGCGAACTCAGCTTTATTAAGGAGTGCACACGGCTAACAGATCTACTCCTTTACAATTACCAATTATTAATAGCGGATGTCGAGAAAAAGAAAATGGAGAAGAGTCTAAAAGAAGCAACCATTCTAGAAGAAACAATTCATCCTTCCTCAAACGGAATCCTAAATCTTCGCTCTACAGAATTCGCCTATCTATCATTAGCCGCTATGAGTATTTCAGGGGATTACGTTGATTTCATCCGTTTAAACGATAGACAAGTGATAATACTACTCGGTGATGTTTCCGGACATGGACTTGGCTCAGGATATTTAGTCAGCGCGATAAAAGCATTGATTCACGATCAGATAGAATCTGGCATCGACATTGTCCGCCTATTTCGAAATATAAACAATTTTCTAATAGAACGATATGCGGGTAATGAGTTTATGACTCTAATCGGCGGACTCTATGATGCAAGCACAGGAGTCTTTGAGTTTATAAATGCTGGTCACCTTTCTCCAATTATACTAAGAGAAAACGGTAGCTTTGAGACCATCAAAAGTGGTCATCGCATACTTGGCGTTATCCCTAGTCCTTTTACAACAGATGAAATCAGATTAAATCTCGGCGATAGATTAATTCTTTATTCGGATGGAATTACAGAAACGTTCAGCCCTTCCGAAGAAATCTATGGAGAAAAACGTTTTAGAAAATTTCTTGTGGATAATAAGCATTTATCTTCGCAAAAGCTTCTCAGTGCTTTAGAGAGTGTTCTAAAAGAATTTCGAAATGATGGGGAATTAACAGACGATATGTCATTGATTTTTCTAAAGAGGTTATAATGGAAGTATTAAAAGATTCAGTTACACTAATTAAACAAGACCAAGTTACAAAAAAAATTGTCTCCGTTGAAAATACATCGAGAGAATCAATTGAGTTGTTTGCCAGCAAGCAAGAAAATCTATTAACAGACTGTGATCTAGATTCTGTTCTCTGGACAGGTAATTTTGAATTAGCCACTCTACAAAGACTTACCTCCTCTGAACATTTATCATTTCCAAATCTACTGCCAGTTGTTACATTGGATTTAGAACAAAAGGTATTGATGCAAGCATTCGTAAATACAATTGCTTTATCCGAGACCTTTAGAACAGGCTTTGCAAATTACTTTAGTCGCTCTCGAAATAAAATCTGGCTCAAAGGCGAATCAAGTGATAATAGACAGGAGATAATAGATGTATACAGCTCTGCCCAAAATTCATTTTTCATTTATGTCGTAAAACAGAAGATTGCCGCTTGTCACGAGGGGTTTTATTCATGTTTTTATAGGAAATTAAATCAAGATCAGAGTTTAACTCAAATTGATTTTGATAGAAAATTCAAACCTGAAAAAGTTTATGGTTAATTGAAAGGAATATTGTCGTGATATCTAAAGAATTTGTATTAAAACGAGTTTTACCTGTAATCGCAGGTTTAGTTTTCTTAGGAATCGGTGGGGTCTTTCTACTTGATTCTATTAAAGGCGGATCTCCCGGAGATGGAAGTGTAAAGTATGAGCTTATCATCTCTGCCGGTGATTCTTCTACCAAAATTACAAAGGACTTAAGAAGTCATGGAATGCTTAAGTCTACTGGGTATTTTGTGTATCTTCTAAAAATAGCGGGTAATACCAATAAGCTCAAGCAAGGCGTTTACTCTATAGACAATGGAATGACGGCTCGCAAAGTAATGGAGATATTAGTAGACGGAAAAGTAAAAATGATTTCTTTTACAGTTCCCGAAGGTTACAACAACCGCCAAATCGGAGATGTATTGACGAATAAAAATATTGCTAAGTCAAAAGAAGAGTTTTTAACGTTAGCCGCAAGTGCCGAGCTTTTAAAGAAATACAAAATTCCTGCAAAGACAACAGAAGGATATCTTTTCCCTGAAACTTATACGATTCCTTATAACTACCCTTTAGACAAAGTAGTTGAGATGATGTTAAAACGGTTCTATTTGAATCTACAAAAGATTGATAAGGCGAAAAGCATTAGTCCAGAAGAGTTACACCAAAAAGTAATTCTTGCTTCCATTGTAGAAAGAGAAGCAAAGAAAAAAGAAGAGCGCCCTCTTATGGCAGGCGTATTCATAAAACGCCTCAAAAAAAATATTGCACTCGAAAGCTGTGCGACTGTTCAATACCTCTTTGATAAACCGAAGAAGAGACTTTTCGAAAAAGACTTACTCATTTCATCGGATTACAATACTTATCTGCACAAGGGCTATCCGCCAGGTCCGATTTCCAATCCCGGTATGCCTGCCTTACTTGCAGCATTTAATCCAGAAGAAACAGACAATCTTTTCTTTTTATTAAAACCGGACGGTTACCATTATTTTTCTAAAGACCATAGGGAACATGCACAAGCAAAGAAGAAATACATTGACGTCCTTTATGAATAGTGAAATACGATGAGCTTAAACTTTGACAAACTAGACGAAGAAATTTATGGAATCAGCAAAGAGTTGCGTGACGTTCAGTCTGCACTCTTAGAAGTTAAGAAAAAACAAGAATCAAACAAGTCTGCAAAAAAAGAAGCGTTAGTGTTCATCGAGAAAGCAGAAGCAGTGATAAGCAAAGCGGAAAGAGGAAAGATTAAACTTTCAGAAGAACAAGTAAATCGCATAAAAGAAACTCTTGCAAAGATACTTGTCATCTTTCGTGGCTAGTTTAATTCAACATAGTCTTTCACAATTTCTAAAAAATCGGCAGGAGCTTTTCTTGGTCGAGAGGCAGAAATAGAGACAAATAGCTGTTCGTCTCTCATTGATGCAATAATATCTCCCTTCTCACCAATTAAATCCTGCCTGATATAAAATCGAATTTTTTCTACACTTTCTACCCATGTATAGAGTTTTGTTCTTTCTCCGGCTAACGGCAAACGACTGTAATGAATCTTCCCGCCCATAAAGAAACAAGTTGTATCAAGGCCACTGATTCTAGTAGTATCAATGATTTCTCCAAAGAAAAGCCATCTTCCTTCTTCAAATGCTTTCCAGACTACATCCGATGAATATGTTCTAAGATAGTTCATATCACAAAAATGGATTGAATAATCATGAATTAAGCGTTTTGAAGAGCCAGTAAATTCTCTGACAGACTCCCGTGTTGGAATTCGATCTTGTTCTTGGGCTAAAGAGAAGAATTTGCCATCCAGATTTTCAAAACGGGTAATATGGATTAGCTCACAGGCAAGCTTATCATCTTCCCCCCAGATTTTATGCTCCCAGAGAATTCTTCCTCCTTTATAGGAAGTTGCATTGGTATCAATCCTCAAATTGGAGTCAGCAAATTGTTGAGCTAAAAATCTCACCTGTGTAAACTCAGGAATTAAAATTAAACTTTCTTCCATACATTTCTGAATTGGAAACCCATTTTCAGTTAAAATGGCTTGCCGACCTTCTTGGCTAAAACGTTCGTAAGTCCTACTTGTAACATGACGATTCCAATCCAAATCATAGATATGGGTGCGAATGAAAGTAGAATGCTTCATACAGAGAGTATCGAGTTTTTGGCGCAGAAAAAAAATAGAATATCTTCCAAGTAGGAAAATCATGATTCGAACTTAAAGAAATCATTTCTTTTTTGTTTACTTTTTTTTAGGAAATGATAGTATTGCGTTATGGATACAGCCTTAGGAATCAACATTGCAAATGGCAATAGTTATAAAGTAATCATAGCAGAAGACTCTTTTTCTGATCGAGAGTTATTAAAGAGATTTTTACAAGCAGATCAATTTGAAATTTTAGCAGATGTTCCAAGCGGAGAAGGAGTCCTTGACTATTTTAAATATTCAAGCGTGCTACCAGATATTCTTTTTTTAGATTATCAAATGGAACCGAAGAATGCGCTCGAGACGATACGCGAAATACGTCCAACTCATCCTGAAATGATTATAGTAGTTGTTACAGGAAATGTAAATAAAGAAGTTGTCGCAGAACTCGCAAAGTTTAAAATTAATTCTTACATTCTAAAACCCATCAGTAAAAGTATTATCGATCAAAAACTAATTCAAATTCTTGGTCGAAAAGATTTAGTCCTTCAATCAAAGCTTGCTACAAAGAAAAATTCTATTAAACTAGAAGATATAAATATTCCTCCCCTGCCTTCAATTGCGCATAAAGTGTTGTTATTCGAAGGAGATCCAGTAAGCGGAAGTAGTGAATTAGAACAAATCATTCTTCCTGATAAATCAATTTGTGCAGACATACTCCGAATAGCCAACTCAGCATTTTACGCTCGTTCCAAAAAAGTGCAAACCATTCGAGATGCAATTACCTTACTCGGTCTTAAGACAATAAAGAATATTGTCATGCTTCAGTCCAAAAAGCATATATCGCGTAACCTCGTATATACAGACATATTAAAAAAACATCTCCTCGAATTACCAATATTAACCGCATTAATATCCCTTGATCTTTCCGTCCCGCTAGGACTTAAAGCATTGCGAGAAGAATTATTTCTCTCTGCTATGATGATGAAAATTGGAATGACTATCCTCGCCTTGAATTCAGCGAAAGCTTATGGAGAAATGCTAGCAGAATATGAGTCCAAAGCAAGTGATTTAGCAAAATTAGAAAAAGATGAATTCGATTTGAACCATGTAGATGTTGGTCTACATATCTTCAAAGTTTGGCAAATGCCTCCTGTTTTTATCAAGATGATGAAAGGTCAGGGATTTCATGAAGCTGATTTGAATACAGCCGATGACTTTGATAGAATCCTTCGATTAGCCGATATTCTAGCGAAACGACTTGCTAACATCCCTTTGCCTGAATCCGAATTAGCGCTAGCAAAGACAATCCTAAGGCATTATAAAGCACCCGAAGAAACAATGGATGTGTTTGACGAAGATTATTATGAAAATATTAAATCGCATCCATTCTTTAGTTCTATGGGATAATGATGCTTATGCTTCGAAGTCTTTTTCTACTATTTCTATTTTTATCAATAAATATTTCGATTACTGCTCAATCGAAAGAAACTAAATACGTTAGTTCTAATGGTGGACTGAATTTAAGAAATGCCCCAAATACAGATGGAAAAAAGATTAAGCTGATTCCACAAGGAGAATCAGTAATAATACTTTCTGAACAAAAGGAAGAAGTGGAAGTGTCAGGAAAAAAAGGATATTGGACAGAAGTAGAATCAGAAGGAAAACGAGGTTGGGTCTTCGGTGCTTTCTTAATTGCGAATCCAATTCCTGACTTTACGATTAATTATTTGAACGGTAAGTCTTTTGAGACTGCTAAGATTTCAGCACCGTTTAAAATTACATTCATGCAAGGTAATCCTAATTTGTTTACAGGTCAATGTGACGATGGACACTATGGTGGCGGAAAGATGGAGGGCGAATGGTCATTAGCTTCTAACAATTCGATTATTATTTCTGGTTCCTTAGAAAGACATTCTTACCAAGAGATAGAAAAAGTTTCTGTAACTAAATTTCCAAAGCACAAACTTGAATTTCGATTTAAAGACAATGAATACCAAATTTATAATTACTTAGATACAAAAGGAAAAACAATTCTTACTCCTTGCGATACGAAAATAAAGAATGGAGTCTGGTATTCTAGTCTTGGGCAAGAAGTCAATTTTTGGGAAGCAGGAAAGTGATTTTTTCTATTTCGTAAATGAAAATGCATTAAGAATCTAATTAAGACTTTGCTAAAGAAATTGTGAAATATAAGCTTAGAACACGCAGAGAGTTACAGAGTCGATTCAGCGGGGACTGCGAAGAAAATGAGGTTTAGAAGCAGAATAAAAAGTTTGACAAATACTTGCAGGCAAAATCCACTAGATTGCGGCAGGTGTATTTATCTGACATTACTCAATTCAGAGCGGTTTTCGGAAGGTTCATCCCGTAAATCTTGTTAATCCTGTCAAAAAAAAATTCTTTTTCGAAAAACCAAACTAGCTTGCGCTATAGAACCTAAATTTCAGACATAGCGGAATAAATAGGGCACAAATTAGCAGCAACCAAGTCCTGGTAGGAGAATACCATTCTTTATTCGCATTTAGATTTCTTTTTTGATTCTATGGGAAATATATCGACTAACGTATTTATTTTTGTCTTTTCGATATTACTCTTCCTCCTTTTAATTCTCATTTTAATAATTAAAAATACATCAAAACACCTAAAAAACGCAGAACTGGAAATTCAAAAATTATCAGGAGTAATCGAACAAAATCCAACAAGTATTGTAATTACAGATTTGTCAGGAAACATTCAATATGTTAACTCAAAATTTACTGAAAACACCGGTTATACATTGAAAGAAATAAAAGGTAAGAATCCGAGTATATTAAAAACAGGAAAGTCTGATAGAAGCTTATACAAAAACCTTTGGACCACAATCGCTTTAGGGCAAGTATGGAAAGGGGAATTCATTAACAGAAAAAAGAATGGAGATGAATTCATTGAGAATACAATCATCGCTCCTATTTTTGATCAAGCGGGTAATAAAATAAATTACATAGCCATAAAAGATGAAATTACAGAAAGAAAACGTGCAGAGCGTGCATTGTGTGAATCCGAACAAAAATTAACAGATATAATTAGCCTTTTACCTGATGCAACTCTCGTCATTGATGAAAATGGAATGATTACTCATTGGAACTTAGCCATGGAAGAAATGACAGGACTCAAAGCTATAGACATGATTGGAAAGGGTAATTATGAGTATGCGCTTCCTTTTTATGGAGAGCGAAGACCAATCTTAATTGATTTGGCACTTGCCAATGGTGAGCTTAAAAAGAATTACCTGAACGTAGAAGAAAAAGGAAATATAATCAGAGCAGAATCATTTGTCCCTAATTTAAAAAATGGAAATCACTATGCAATGGGCACTGCTAGTTGTTTGTTTGATTCATTCGGAAAACTTGTTGGGGCAATTGAAATCATTCGAGATATAACAGAACAAAAAGAGACAGAGAAAAAAATAACAGAACAGCAACAAGAATTGGAAAAGCTAAATGAGCTTACCCGAATTATAAACTCAACTTCCAATATTTCTTTGATCATAAATGAAATTTATTCCTACATTCGAGAGAGTTTTGGATTTGAAATTTTATGGATATTACTTATAGATAAAGAGAATAATAGAATTTTCTCGGATTCTACTTTTTCCATTTTTGATTCTCAAGAAAATTTTGACAGTGATTTCTTTCGTAATTTTAAAATGAATCTAAACAATTCACTGGGGACGATGTATCAAACCTATAAAACAAGAATCCCTTTTTACAATTCAGACATTATGAATTCAGAAGAAGGAATTACCAATCAATACACAAATGAAAAACATAAATTAAAAAAGATGGATGCAAAAATTCTAAGAAAAGGATCTTATAAATCAGTCTTACAGTTTCCTCTAATTCTTCAAGATGAAGTAATTGGAATTATAAATCTTTTAACTCACAAAAGTTCTATAAAGATTAACAAGCCTGATATTGAAAGAATATTACGATTAGGAGATCAAATTGTAGGAGTCATTTACAATGCACATCTTTTGAAAGAAATGAAAAAGGCAAAACGGGCTGCAGAAATTGAAAAACAAATTGCTCAATTTGCAAACAATGAATCCAAAGAAGAAAAACTCAAATCAGAGCGGTTACTTCTGAATATCCTCCCAGAGAAAATTGCAAGAGAACTCAAAGAAACTGGCTCTACGGAGCCAGTGCATTACGGTTCAGTTTCTGTTTTATTCACAGACTTTGAAGGCTTTACTAAAGTTGCAGAAAATTTATCACCCACTGAATTGATAACAGAATTGGATTCCTGTTTTTCTTACTTTGATTCCCTGATGGAAAGATATAATCTAGAGAAATTAAAAACGATAGGAGATAGCTATATGTGTGCTGGCGGAATTCCTGTCGCAAATAAAACTCACCCTGTAGATACTGTTCTAGCGGCTCTTGAAATTCGAAATCTAATGGAACAGGTGAGGAATTTAAAAGAAGGCTTAGGATATCCTTATTGGGAATTGCGCATTGGCATTCATACAGGTCCTTTAGTTGCAGGTGTCATTGGTCAGAAAAAATTTGCATACGATGTTTGGGGAGATACAGTCAATACGGCTTCTAGAATGGAATCCAGCGGAACTACAGGAATGGTAAACATTTCAAATTCTACTTATGAAAAAGTAAAAGATTTTTTTGAATTCGAATATAGGGGAAAAATTAAGGCGAAGAATAAAGGTGAGGTGGAAATGTATTATGTAACTGGAATCAAGAAAGAACTAAGCATTGATGAGGATTGTAAAACTCCATCCTATAAATTTAAATTATTATACGAGAATTTAAAAAACGGAGAAGCAAGAAATTCACAAGAAGTAAAAGATAGACGAGTAGGAAGACCAGATACTCGTAAAGATCCCAAAGAGAGGAGGAAAAAACAGAGAAGAAAGAGTTAAGAATGTAACAGGAGATACCACCTATTTGCCCCGAAAAGACAATCAGTTGCGTTAAAGAAATAAGGTAGCAAGTCCGAGAAAACAGAAAAACCCAAACGTATCCGTGCAGGCTGTAACAAAAATGGACGATGCAATTGCTGGGTCGATCTTAAAGAACTTTAAAACAAGTGGAACGATTGAGCCAATGAGTCCTGCAACAATCATATTGGCAAGCATGGCAAATCCAATAACAAAAGAAAGAGTTAAATTCGATTTTACTAGATAAGTCATTGTAAATACAATTGAACCAAGAACAAGACCATTGAGAATACCAATGATTAGCTCCTTACGCACCGCCACATACCAATTATAGAGCGTCAACTCACCAGTAGCCAGATTACGTACCACAATAGTAATTGCCTGTGTTCCAGCATTTCCTCCCATACCGGCAACAATAGGCATAAGAGAGGCTAACACTACTAACCTTTGTATCGTTCCTTCGAAAAGAGATACCACAGTAGACACCATCATAGCTGTAAACAAATTTAGTGCAAGCCAGATGATTCTTCGTTTAACAGAATCCCAAATCGAGGTCTTAAGTTTTTCATCTTCGCTGAGTCCTCCAAGACGAAGTATATCCTCACTAGCCTCTGCCTCAACTACATCGAGCACATCATCTACAGTGATTCGCCCAATCATCTTTCCTTCGTCATCGACAACGGGTGCAGATACTACATCATACTTTCGAAAGAATCGTGCAACCTCCTCTTGGTCCATACTATAATGAATGGTTTGAACAGGCTTCATGATTTTGCTGATCTTATTTTTATGATGAGAAAGAAGTAAATCCTTCAATTGAAGATGACCTTTTACAATTCCCTTCTGATCAATCACATAGATCAAATATATATTATCTGTTTCCTTCGCGGCGCGGCGAACATTAGATATCCCCTTACTCGCTGTCTCACTTTCTTTTACCACAGCGTAATCAAAACTCATGAGTCGTCCTGCAGTATTTTCTGCAAAACTCATTTGACTTCTAATTTTAGCAGAGTCTTTGCTATCTAGGGAATTTAAAATTTCTTCCGCTTTTTCAGGCTCAATCTCGGATATAAAACTAGTCGCATCATCGGATTCTATGTCTTCGAGAATGAATGCAATTTCCTCTAATTTCAAATATCCAACAAACTCTGCTTGTGTTTCTTCCCCTAGTTCAACGAAAATGAGTTTTTGTTTGTCTTTATCGCAAAGTCTAAAAACGTAAAGTGCGTCTTCAATTTTTGCACGGGATATTATTTCTGCAATATCAGCAGGATGCGCCTTATCTATATAATCCGCTAATGCAGAATTATTTTTTCCAGCAATATACGAATGAATCAATTCGATGGAAAGATGACGAGCTTTCTCATGAAGGGATATCATTTCTTCATCGCGCTCTGGTTTGAATGGGGCTTGTTCTTTCATGATTGCATTCCTTCCTTCTTATTTTTTAAAGTAAGGCTCGAAGTCAATAGAAGAAATTTTCAGAATTTCTAATCAAGCTGCGTAAGGATAAAAGTTTACATTCTCCTTACACTTAGATTACATTAATCTCTAATCTTGGAAGGATTCTTCAGATTTTCCATAACCACAACTTGCATACTCTCGGTGTCTCGAAATTCGCTTGCTCTTGATTCCATTGAAATCTTTTCTTTTTCGGATAAATCAAAAGTTTCCCCTTGTTTCAAAGGTTGTCTCGATAATAAAACATGATGAGCAAGATCGTAGAGCACTTTATAGATTTCCTCGAAGGATTTTTCTGATTCAGTAAACTCAATTTCTCGAAAGCCAAATTCTTTTAGCCCAATAGTAAAACCATTTCGCTTTGAATTATTCTCTCTAAGTCCAAAATAAATCCAATTAGGTAGCGGCAAATCATCATTACTCATAGTATCAGCGATCTTCATATAGTATTCGCGGGGTGCTATCAATGATTGATTACCTAAATATATTCCAAGAGATTTAGTATTTCTAAGTATGCTTGCCGCAATTCTAGTAAACTGCATATTGAGTTCAACTAAGTCAGTAATATCTGAAGAAACAGTGAGAATAAGATGAGATTTGTGCTTAGAAGTTTCTTCTTTTGCATCCTTCCATAAATGAGAAATTTTACAGACCGATTCCAATTCATCTTCTGGAATCTCAGCATCGACGGCAACAATTACTATCCGATATTTATCACTCGAAAAAATTACAATTCCATCATTGGCGGTTTTCTTATTTATCCTCAACTTATAGCGAAGCTCAAGCTCACGCTGAATCGTGGCGGAGTTAAAGATAGGCTCTTCTTCTAGTAAAATGATTCCAGATACTGTGTTGCTGAAACTTTTGTCATTTCCCATGTAAATGATAATCAACACAAATAAGGCAAGTAAAACAATTACAAACAGTAAAATTCCAAGTTTAATCATATTTCTTCCTACCAGTTTTTTCCCATAGAGATTTTAGTCTTTCTTTTAAATTTTTATCAGTTCCTTGGTTTGTCGGAAAATAAAATTGTGGTGGAGAATTTTTCAATTCCTCTGGAAAATAATTCTCAATAAAAAAATGATCAGGCAGATCATGTGGATACTTATAATTTTCCGATGCACCTTCTTTTTTATGAAGGAATGTAGGAGCATTGCGCAAATGATTGGGTATCGTAACTTGAACTCCATTTTTGCGGATAAACAAAGATGCCTCATCGAGTGCTTTATAGGATGCATTTGATTTTGGACAACTCGCTAGAAAAGCAGTTACCTGCCCGAGAATAATTCTACCTTCAGGCATACCAATCCTTTCAATTGCAGTAAGTGCACTCACTGCGAGAGGTAGTGCTTGCATAGATGCATTACCAATATCCTCAGAGGCTAATATTATTAATCTCCTAATGATAAAAATTGGATCTTCGCCTCCTTCTAGCATACAAGCCAGATAATAAAGAGCTGCATCTGGATCGGAACCACGAACAGATTTAATAAATGCAGAAATGAAATCATAATGATTTTCTTTATTGCGATCGTAATTGAAAACTTGAGAAGAAAGATAAGCCTCAATGCTTTCCTTGTTCCAGCCATTTTCATCTGGTTCAATGGTGTGAAGTGCTTCTAAAATTCCAAGTAACCTTCTTGCATCGCCCCCGCTGGCATGTATAATCAGATTTTTACAGTCTACGTCTAATCGAATGCTTGTATTTTCTTTTTCAATGCCACGATCTAATATCAATAAAAGTTCTGATTCAGAAAGAGAACTCAATTTATAAATCTGGCATCTAGACAATAAAGGTCTATTGATCCGAAACGCGGGATTCTCCGTAGTAGCCGCTACTAAAATAATAAGTCCTGACTCTACCGCTTCCAATAAAGTATCTTGCTGCGAAGTAGAAAAGCGATGTATTTCATCGAGAAATAAGAGGATACTTCCTATTTTGCGCGCATCCGCAATTAGGTCTTTTACTTCTTTTACACCCACAGAAATTGCACTTAGATGTCTGTAATTTAATTTCCAATTTTTGCTCAGGATTCTAGCTAAAGTAGTTTTCCCTGTTCCAGGCGGTCCATAGAGAATCATCGATACAGGACGTTTTAATTTCTTTAACACTTGAATGGTCTGAGTCTGACCTATTACATCTTCAAAACTCTCAGGTCTCGCCCTAGAAGCTAATGGTTCATAGCCGCTTGCAAATAAATTTTCAGCCAAGACTATTTAACTCCTTCTTAATTGATTGCAAGCATTCATAAATTGTTTCCGAGCAAATATTGCATCCACTATTACAGCACACCAAAGATGACTCATCCACCCTTCCATCTAGGAGTGCGTCTATTCTTGATTTGACGTAATGTGGAAGACCGTATCTATCTAAATAGTCCACAATAATCATAGATTTATCCGGCGGAAATAATTCCTGTTGTTCACTCATAATACTAAAATGTAAAATAAGGTTTATTTATCATCCTTATTTTATCTTCGGTAAAAAATCCATTCCCGCAAACTTTTAAAACTAAAGCCAAACAAGAAATTAAACAGTAGACTATATCAATACTGAGTAAAATGGCATTGACTCCATTTTACTCATCCTTACACACTTTCGGAAGTAGGGAATAATAAGGCTAATCTGCAAAGACTTTTTAGGTTTGGAGGATTTCCTGAAAGCTTTGAAAAGTTTTTGCATAGATGGCATACAGAGCTTATCCACAAGTTGGTAAAAACTGACTTACGTGATTTGGAAAATGTTCAAGATCTAGACAAGATTCAACTATTGGCAGAAACTTTGCCAACTCGAATTGGGTCTCCTCTTTCTTATAAGACTCTTGCTGAAGATTTACAAATTCACTTTAAAACATGTAAGCGATGGATAGGAATTTTAGATTCTCTCTACTATGCATTCGTAATATCACCATTTGGCGCTCCAAAAATTAGAGCAGTAAAAAAAAACAAAAACTTTATCTCGCTGATTTTAGTCAGGTAGAAGATTTAGGTGCTCGCTTTAAAAATATGGTCGCTTGCCAACTATTAAAGTCTTGTCATTTTCAGGAAGACACTAAGGGACAAAATATCAATTATCCCCTTTAATGAATTTTGTAAATTAGAAAGATAATTCAGGATAATATTGTTTTCATATATATAACTTGACTTTTCTTTATAAAAATAAATTAATGCTCTTAGCTTTCGCTAAAGAACAGCGAGGAATAATATATGTTAGCAAGACTAATACTATTACATAAGAAAATCAACCTATGGTCGTTTTATATCACATCGCTATTACTTGCAGTTGTAGTAGTCGGATTTTGGTTTTTATTATTCATTGCCATGATCTTCCAAGCAAAAACATCTTTCAAAGATGCGTTTATCATATTACTCATTGCAGTCATAACGAGTTTTCTATCCATTCAGCTCTTCTTATTCACAAAGAGAAAATACAATGAAGTGAAAAATGAAACGATTGAATCACAAGAAAAGAAAATGGAAGAATGGAAAGCCAAGATGAATCAATTAGTAGATATGGTAAAGCAATCTCCGCTGGCTAAACCCCAATTCAAAATTCAAAATCCTATCGACATTATAAGACCAACGGAAGATACTTTGAATAAGAATCCTTACCCGCAAGATAGGGATTCTCCTGAAAAATCGGAAAGTGAAAATTTTAAAAACGTAGAATACCTTAAATTAACCGCAGAGGATTTCAAAAAACTAAATAAAATAATTGAAAAAGAAATATTCATTTTCAATGCAACCCTGCCGGGTATTTCGAACGTCTTAAAAAAAATTAAAATTGATGAAGAAGATATTTTTAGATCCATATTAGAATCTTATCCAGAAGTTCAACAGGCTTCCTTTCTTCAACCTAACAAGGATTCAAGTGAAGGAGCATATCACTATTACCTGCGAAATCTTCTAAAAACAGGATTTGAGTTAAATAAGGCAAACTATGCTTCTCTGTTTAAAATAGTGGAAGAAGTCACCACCCTCTTCCAGATAAAACCGAAAATTCGTATTTTTAAAGTAAAACAAGGTGGAACTGAAAACGCATTTGTAATTTCTTCCGGCGACAACTTAATATTAGCCTTTTGCGATAATTTGTTAAATCTAATTAAGGATGAGAAAGAGCTTAGGTATGTGGTGGGGCATGAGTTAGGACATTTCGTTTATAAGCATGGCGAATCCTCCATACATAATAATATTTTTGCGCTTCATCGGTCCAATAGAGAATTATCCTATGATGAAAAATGTTTTCTAGCTTCGCAGAACGGACTTTTTTTTCTTTCCATATCTTGTTTAATCAGACAAATTCAAGAATTAAATGCAGATAGAGCCGGGTTATTTGCATCCGGAGATTTCGAAAGTTCTGTGAGCGCAAGCTTGAAAGTATCCGCAGGCAATATTGACGAATTTGGACTCTATAATTCAAAGGATTATTTAAAACAAGCTACTCATCTGATGAAATTAGGAAATTACTTTGAATTAAATGACATTTTTAGAACTCACCCAATAGAGGCACTTCGAGTGAAAGCATTGGAATATTTTTACCTTTCTGACCTATACAGCGAAATAATCAAACCCACACCAACCAAGTATAAAGCAGAATTATTTATCAAGGAGTTATTTAAAATTATCCCCATATCCTTTATGATAGAAGGCATGGAAAAACCTATTGGCAATTACATCACGGGTGAGGTATTTTTACTACTAAGCGCATACGGTGTAATGCTTGCCGATAAGAAAAAAGATAGAAGGGAATTAGATTATTTTAAAAAAATGGAAATTCAATTTTCCCATCATTACAATACCTTGGATATAGTAAAACGTACCGATTTTTTAAATCAGACAAAGGAAAGACAAAAAATAATTCTAAAAGAATACGCCGAGAAAATTAAAGAAGATAATCCTGATTATGCCCGAATTATCATCGACAATATGATTCAAATCGCAAAAATAGATTCTAAAATTACATTTGAAGAAATTCAATTTATCCTTACAATCTCTGAATGGATGAATGCAACTGATTTATGTCAGTCAGAGTTACAAAATCATTTTGGTTGGAAATTTGCTTTAGACGAAGAAGGAAATGTAATGAGAGAAGCTTAATACTATTTTTTCTCTAAAACTTCAACTCGTTCCAATCCAAAGTATTTATACCGAGGACGTGTTCTTTCTTTTTGATCTAGCAAATCCCAGTCTTGAAAGAAAATGGATCCAAAGAGTTCGGGTATACGGTGAAATTCTGCTCCGATATAAATACTAGGTCCGAGAGCAATATTGATATTAGCCGTAGTGTATTTAGGAAAGCTGTATTTATGCTCATTAGAATTCTTATCCGAATCAAAACAGAGTCTAAGATAATAAGAAAAACAGTTTCCAAAATTTGCGCCTATAGCTCCGTAATAAACTCTTTTTTCTAATTCTTTTCTTTTAAGATACTCAGAATTATAGCTTTGCGTTTTTCGACGTGCTTCCTTATAATCAATAGTCGTTACGAGTTCATGAAGTGACGAACCCTCTTCTATATCTGTTTGTATTCCATAAGCAGTCGAAGATTCCACTAATAATTCAGTATATATCAACGGACTCCCTCCAAACACCAAAATCTCTGCGCCTACACCAAGTCCATATCCAAACTTAAAAACAAATATATCTGTTATTCCACGAATGACATTTCCGACATAGCGAACGGGGGCTAGTGCAATGTTTTGTGGGCTAATCAGAGTTTGCTTTTCGCTGTCTAAATTGATTTCTTTTGCAAGAGAATTGTAATTAGCAACAATGTCCTTTTCTAGGAATTCAGGGTAAGCTTCAATCATTGCCTTGGCTTGATTCATAAATTGAATGGAGCGCTCTTTACGCTCCAATTGAGCAGACTTATTTTGCATAGAGCCTTCTAAGATAGAGCGAGAATTCTCTGATTCGCCAAATTGCAAATAGCCTTTCGTTCTACCCGAAACATACGCAGTTCCTGATTTTACAGTCAAAGCAATCTTAGCAGAAATTTGTTCCTGGTAACTGGCTAATTCTAAATATTCGCTATAATTCTTCCAAATAGGCTCAATAGATCTATATTTTGTTAGAGCTTTTTTAAATTGAAGAGATTGATAGTCTTCATCTCCGGAAAACTCTATTCGAGATAGGTATACTTTCATTATCCCCTCTGTCCTCTGCTTAAGTGCTTTTTCGATTTTGTCAGACTTTGCATAATCAGGTAGCACTCTATACTTTTTCCACTCCTCCAAATAGCCTTGAAAGTAAATGAGTATATCTTCCTTTGCAATAGGCTGTAAACTCTTAGGAATACTTTCATCCTTTGCTTGAAGCAAACTGGCATATCCCGCTGTGGATGAAAGTAAGACTCTATTTTGTATACTTCCAATGAGTGGTTTGAGTTTCTTTTCAGTTGCATCTTGAAGAGTGAAAATGGAATTCATAATTTTCAAATATCCATCTGATGCCTCTAGATATTTCTTATTCTTATAGTCCTCGTCTGCTTTTCGTGTATACTCAGTCACTCCTTCGAGGAAGGAAGCAGGTAAACCATCACCGGATGCGAATTGCATTGGCTGTAGACTTACGCCCGTTATCTTCGGAATGGATAGTTCATTCAATTTGAATTCTGAATCTGGATTGAGTGGATTTCTGGCAATCGTATAATTTTTATCTTTTAAAGCCTTCACCATTTCGGGAACCAGGTAATGCATTTCCCATTCAGTAAACTCTAAATAGACTTTGTTATTTATTCTAAGCTCTGTATTATTCGGACTCAGTTGAATGCTCTGTAATGAAAGTTGTAAAATAGAATTGTTCATCTGTAGGCTACTCGTGATTAATTCCTGAAACTGTAAACTATTCGCCAAGTAATTCAAGAACTCAGTATCCGCTCCAATAGACTGTGAAATCTTTCCTTGCTTTAGAATTGCAATGCTTGCATCGTCAGATAGAACATTTGAGTCAGGGTAAATACGAATTACACTCAACACTAAAAGATTTTCTATTTTCTTAGAGATAGAAGCTGGAACCAAGGAGCCTCTATCAATTCCCTTTACATAGATTTTGTTTTCTTTTGCAATGAGTGGAGAAATAACCAGAAAGGTGAGAAGTAAAAGTATTCTTTTCATCATAAATCCATTCTATCGCAACCCTAGGACAAATTACAGCAAGGATTTTAATTAATTTGTCAAGTTGTAAGTCGAAAGATAATTCGACGAGAAAAGTTTATAATAGCCTTAATCTGAATAGACTTTGCGAAGACGCTGGTTTGCGACCAAGCAAGCGAGACGATAGTTATTAAACCAATGGCAGATTTCTTGTAAAGAATCAATTAGTCTGTTTAATAGAATTTATTACCAATAATGGATTGACCTTGTAAAATACTTCACGATATATTCATGAAAAGAGTAATTAAAATACTTAGCGAAATGAATTGAATGTATTTAACTAGATTAACAAAATAGAAAAAAGTTATAGGAGCCAACCAATGACACCAGAAGAAACATCCCACACCGAGAGAGAGAGAGAGAGAGAGAGAGAGAGAGTAACATCGTTTAGCCTGCCGAAATACTTTAGAAGATTTATTTATCTTATTTCGAAAAGACAAAAATCAACACTTATAAAAAATAGCATTACTCCTGTCACCTCGAATCGCTTCATCGTGAGAGGTCTATTAACCTTAAAACGATCACTCACGCAATTTGCTTGTTCCACATTACAAAGTCTATCTTCTGGCTTTAAGTTCGGATTAGGCATGTTAGCCGCATTCCTAACCGCCGGCTTACTTGCAGTAGCCGTTACTGGTGTGATGAATTCGTTTTCCGATGGAGAGACATTGACTGCGGGAAAGTTAAATACAAACTTCCAAACTTTAAAGACAGCAATCGCTAGTATAGAAACAATACCACCTGGAACAATCGTAGCCTTCGGTGGAACTACTGCTCCTACAGGTTGGCTTCTCTGTGATGGAACGCAAATTAGCCAAACAACATACTCAAATCTTTACGCTGCCATCGGTTGCAACTTTGGATGCAGCGGAGGTAATTTCCATTTACCGGACTTACGCGGTCGCTTCCTTCGCGGCAGAGATGGAGGTAGTGGACGTGATCCCGACAGTGGCACACGCACAGCTATGAACACGGGTGGGAATTCAGCGGATAATGTTGGTTCTGTGCAGGGGGATGCGTTTAAGAGTCATACGCACAGTATAGCAAAAGCAAATGGTAACACTTGCACCGGTTGTGGAAATATTTATACATATTTAGATGCAGCTCAAGTAATAGACAATACCGCAATTATCCAAAATACAGGTGGCAATGAAACTCGTCCTGTGAATGCATCAGTCAATTTTATTGTGAAGCAGTGACTTCTTAACCAGTCATTTCGAACAGCCTCACCGTGAGAAATCTATTTGCCTTAGAACGAATCGCTTTAAGCAAGATAGACCTCTCACGAACTGCTGTTCGAGGTGACCGTGGTTGTGCCAAATAGAAATTATCCGTTTCCTACCTTCGTGTTCTTCGTGCTTTCCCACCCATCGCCCGCTCACCAACAGCCGAGCTATGCGATAAAACTCTCTTGTATAGCAGGTTGAAATTATTCAACCCCTACGTTTTTTGTGTTTATGAATCTTTCGAATTCAAACCCCAACAATTGCGAGAATAAACTCGTCCAAGCGTGTAACAGCGTGCTTTTTCCATTGAAAAATTCCATTCGTATAATCGCATAATCCAGATTTAACCCAACTATGAATTAATTCTTCTAACCTTTCTTTTTTATCTGGTATTAAAACGAAAAATGAAACCAAATCAAAAGGAATGAATAATCTAAATAAACAAAGTGCTAATTCATCTAGATAGACTGGACTTTCATAGGCTAATCCAAATTCACCGCTTGTATACTTATCAATCGAGCGATGATTAAAATAACGACCCTTATCTGTAAACCCATGTGCCCCCGGTCCTAAAGATAGATATTTCTCCATCGTCCAATATTTTAGATTGTGACGGGATTCTTCGCCTTCTTTGCAATAATTGGAAACTTCATATTGCTTGTAGCCTTTTGCCCCGAGTAAATTAGGTAGAGTTTGCAGTATTTCTAATTGTAAATCTTCATTCGGAGGTTTGGCTTGTTTCTTTTTTAACTGTTTAGCGTATTCAGTTCCTTTCTCGACAGTTAAACTATATAGGCTAATATGTGTTACTCTCGCATCAATACTTCGATTTAAGTCAGACAAAAACATATCCAAAGTCTGTCCCGGAATCCCATAAATCAAATCAATGCCAAAACGCTTGATATTAGAAGAAGAAAGATGATCTAGAACCTGTGAATATTTTTCTTCGTCGTTGTAACGATCTAATGTTGTAAGCAAGTCTTTATGAAAACTTTGAATCCCTGCATTCACGCGGTTTACGCCTATTTTGTGCATAAGAGCAAGTTTTTCAGGAGAAATATCTTCTGGATTCATCTCCATCGTAAACTCAGTATTTTCTGCAAAGTTGAGTTTGGATTTTATATAGTCCAATAATTCTGTGAGCAAATCTAAATTAGCCAGAGAAGGAGTTCCTCCACCAATGAAGATTGTATCAAAAGTATAATTTAGAATGGAAGAATCTAAACTTATACGAAGCTCAAATTCCTTTTTATAATTTTCAAATAAAGAACTCTGATCGGGTGTTTTATTTTTCCCGATTCCTACTGAATAAAAATCGCAGTAGGAACATTTGTGAATACAATAAGGAAAGTGAAGGTATAATCCAGCGTAACCGCTTCGATAAGAAATCGTGTTCAAAGCTTAGATTTACTAATTCCGTAAAACCTGTTTTGAAGTAATTAAATCCGTTGCAGGAATTTCTCTTGGTTTTTCTGTATTCAAGCTTTCATTGATTAAGGCATGAATAGACTCTTTGGTCGGAGAAAAAGAGAATACAATCTTTACATTAGCAAGCTGTGGCAATTTCAAAAAAGGAGAACCATAATGTAATACAATAAATTCCACTTTTGGATTCTTCTCTGCTATACCTACAACTGCATCTATTTCTTTTTGGTCTTTTGAATCGAAAACAAATGTCTTGCCTGCTGCTTTTTTAAGTAGCTTTGGAATTTTCTTTTCTGAGTAATAGGGAATATTTAAAGCAGTAAGCTCGGAGCGAACTGTTTCATTTTTACATATATATACAAAGTTCTTCGATTCAGATAGAGAAATTGTTTTAAATGGAGTCTTATAGCTCTTAACCGCATCAAGCGACATACGCGCATTTAACTCTTCAATATTCGCCACTTTCAAGTCGTTGTATCGGTCGTTAGAAATTTTTCTTTTTTCTTTAATGAATTCTTCTAGAGTTGGATCTTCAATCTTTTTATAGGAATACGAACTATGAAAGAGTCCGTTTTCAATCTTTAAAGCAATTTGTCTTTTAATAGATTCGTCTAACACGTTCTTGCCGTCAATGTCGAACTCTTTATTTTTAATACTCTCTAGAATCATGTTATAATAATGTGTTGTTGTATTTCCCCAACTTGTTAGAAGAATTACGTCAGCACCAGCCATGATAGCTAAAGAGCCTGTTTTTTCATTTTGGAAATTCTTAGATATCGCGTGCATCTCCATTGCGTCTGTCATCACCATTCCTTCGAATCCAAGTTTCTTTCGCAAAATATCTGTAAGTATTTTCTTAGAAAGTGTAGAAGGATATTTTTTATCTAGATTGGGATAAATGATATGAGCACTCATCACAGCCTTTGCACCTTCTTGTATTGATTTTTGAAAAGGAACTAATTCAAAGTCTAAAAGCTCTGCCTCTGTCTTTTCAATTACAGGAAGACCTAAATGACTGTCTACATTTGTATCTCCATGTCCGGGAAAATGTTTTATAACAGGAATTGCTCCACCTAATCTTGCTCCTCTTTCATAAGAGATAGCAAGGTCTCCGGCGTCTAACGTCATTCCGAAAGAGCGCGTATTGATCACTGGGTTTTCTGGATTGTTGTTTACATCTAGCACAGGGGCTAATAGCAAATTAATCCCAAGCTTGTTTAATTCATAAGAAGTAATAAGACCGGCATTAAATGCATAGCTAGGATTCTTTGTCTGTCCGATGGCGAGGGCACCCGGAAAACTAGTCACCCCTTTTTCTACTCTCACTACTCTTCCGCCTTCTTGGTCTATAGAAATAAACAGAGGAGGAGAGTTTAGATTTTTCATTTCTAATTGAAGTCCTTTTGTAAGCGCGCGAATTTCTTTTTTCTTTCCTACATTGACTCCAAATAAAATGACTCCACCGGGTCTTACTTTTTGTAATTCACTAATGGCTACTTCGTCTAAATAGTTTTTAGGAATAGCAATATGAATTACCTGTCCTGCTTTTTCTTCATCTGTCATCTTGGATACAATTTCAGCAGCTTGTTCTAGAGTGCGTTTACGAATATCAGAATAGTCAGTCGCATGGATACTAGTTATTAGCCACGCTGGCGCTAGAGACAACGAGACATAGAGGATTTGAAGAAATAGTTTATGAGAGTTAAGTATTGATTTTTTTTTCATAATTTTTAATGTAAGATTGATTTGATTTTTAAATGGGAGCTAATGAGTGATATTTCTTAGCACCAAAGGAAAGCAATTGGGATTTATGGATTTTGTAAAAGGATTAAAATTGTCATGGTGAGCTTGTCGAATCCATACTTTTAACGAATTGTATGCCCTTCCACCCATTCGACTTCACTCAGGGCAAACAACTCAGGTGACAGTTTTAAAAAAACTCGCAATCTAAATCCCAATCCATCGGTGTTAATCCGTGTTCATCTGTGGATTCTTTTAATTTACTAAAAGCCTTCAAGTTCTCGAGAAGATTTTTTGTCTTTCTCATGTCCTGCATTTTGTAAATAGCCATCTATCTTATAAATAGAACCCAATAAATTTGTATCGATGGTTTTTAAAGTGCGAAGTTTCACATCCGCTGAAAAATCTTTGTAAGCCTCAGAGGTAATAATGCCTTTTGCTTTTTGTTCCACTTTTTCAGTTACAATGCGAATGCTATCAAAATTATTCGGTAACATGTACATGGTTCTATATACATAAATGACATTATCTCTTAAGGATTTCTTTTTATAAATAAAACGAATTTCCTTTAATTTATTGCCTGCCTCAAACTCATACTCTATGTATCTAACTACACTATAAGGTTGATGCTCTTCAAATGTAGAAAGGGTATTTTCATTTACGATAGTAATAAGCTTTTGAAGTCTGGGATTGTAATTTACAATTTTAGCTTGTAGTCTTTCAATCTCAGCAGTCTTTGCAACAATGGAAGCTTCATTTGCCTTGACACTATCTTGCAAAGCCTTTTCCCTAAGACTATCGCCGGGATCTACCGTGGTAACAGACGCACTACTAGCGACACTTTTTGATTGTGCCGAGACACTGTAGGTTACAATTAAACACAATGTAATTAAAAACTTTGCAAACATACTTCTCTCCTTTTTTATAATCCTTCTAGTTGATTTCTATTTTTGTCATTCTTGGTAATTTGGTTACGTTGAATAAAAGCGTCTAATCTATAAATGGAATTAAAGAGTGTCAAGTCAATTGTTTTAAGAGCTTGTAATTTTATCTCTGGCGCAAAATCCTTGTAATTCCCAACTTCAGAAATGCCTTTTGCTTTCGTTTCCAATTTATCAACAGTCACCTTTATGCTATCCATACTTCCAGGAGTGAAAGAAACTGTCCTCATAATCGAATGCATATCTTCTGTGAGAGATCGGTGTCTGGAAATAACTCGAATTTCTTTGACTTTATTAGCACCTTCAAATTCATACTCGACATAACGGTAAACAAGATACTTACTCGGTCCGGGGATTGGGTTGGTTGGTTTTTCATAAACAATGCGAATTTCTTTTTTCATATCAGGATTGAATTCAGCTGCTTCGGTTTGCAATCTCTCTAGATCAGCAACTTTCAATGCAATATTCTTTTCCAAAATGGCAATATTTTGAAGAACCGCTTTTGCACTTGCGCTATTATCAACGGCGCCGGCTTTCGCATCACTCTTTTGTTGCACTGCTCCGATAGTTTCTCTATCAGGATTTGAGATTTTAGCTTGGGCAAAAAGTAATCCTGTTGAAAAAACAGAAATTACTAGATAGATTCTTAATAACATAGAAATGTCCTCGTAATTAAATTTATCGGCAACGGCTCGCCAAAAGTATTGCCTAAGTAGATAAAAGTTTTCAATTCTTATTTCTTCAAGGAATAAATTCTTTTAATTTCGAAAATAAGCAAGATTGAATTTACTCCTTGACCAAGATGAAATTCCAAAAAAAATTAACCCGTGCTTATACAAAGAAAACTCAATCTAATTTTTATTTTGCTCTTATGTCTTTTTGTATTTAACAATTGCGAGCAAATTGCTGACGCTGCCTTCTCTGATAAAGACGATATAGAAATGGGAGCAAACCTTGACAAAGAAATTCGCTCTAAGCCAACCGAATTTCCAATCCTAGTCAACAATGAGTTACAGGGCTATGTGCAATCCATAGTCAAACAACTCATTCGCTCCCCTTTGGTTAAGAGAAAGAAAACTTACTCTTACAAAGTAACCATTCTAAACGATGATAAAGCAATCAATGCCTTTTGCACACCGGGCGGCTATATCTATGTATACACAGGACTTCTAAAATTTCTAGACAATGAAGCAAGTCTCGCGGCAGTTCTTTCTCATGAAATTGCTCACGCAGAAAAGCGTCATGTGCGACAAAGAATGCTTTCTGCGATGGGAGTGCAACTCATAGTATCTGCAATCCTTGGAAATGGCTCGTCTGTTTTCAAAGAAATGGGTTTACAAATCGCAGGCACTCTCGCCCTTCTCTCAAACAGTCGGGGCGATGAATTAGAGGCAGATGAATTGGGATTTCTCTATTTGCAATCAAGTCCTTATTACCAGGGAGCCATGTCTTATTTTTTTGAAAAAATCGCCAAAGAAGAAAAGAGAAATCGAATGAGTAAAGCAGTCGAGAGTCTACTATCGACCCACCCAATTCCCGAAGAGCGGCTAAAGGCTAATTCCGAAAGAATTCGTTTAGCAAAGATACAGCCGCCTATTCCATCCAATCTTCTAGAAACAAGATATAAATCAATTATCAAAAAACACCTGAGAGCCGGTAGCACTCTAGACGGTGAACCGATAGACGATAGAGGCTAATATGATATTTGAAACAGTCAATGAAATCAATGAAGCCATCAAGGCAATCAACTATGCGTCTTACTTAATCAGGCTTTGCGCATTAAATAGTCAGATATCAATTGCCAGGATTAGCTATAATACCAAAAAATCAACAGGCTTTACTCCAATCTCTGTGGAGCTAATACGCATTAGCGCCTTAATCGAAGAGAAGGCAAGTCAATTATTTCTAATCATGTTTGAATCTCTCCGAATCATTACAGAAGAAGCAAAGTTCAGTCGAAACAAAGCATTACAGGAAAAATTTTTTAGAGAATACAAAAGTCAATTCGGAGAAAGAAAATTTGATCTAACCCACTTAGAAAAAAAAATATTCTCCCAGTATGATGAGAAAGTAGATGAATTAAAAAAAAGCTTTCACATCCAATTTACTTCTTTTCGCTCCATCATTAAAGAGACAATCAAACTATGTAAAAATTCAAGACCAATCGTTTTCTCTGTAAAAATAGAATCCGTTTACATTGAAAACCACCAAGCTGCATTTGATGAACTCTCTGTAGAACTTTCCAATTTTATTTCCAAAATTGAAAGCATTCTAAAGAAAATTGAACTTTTAAATCTAGAATTAATCGAGGACAAATAAGTTGAAAAAATTTCAGTATATCTATTCGGAAGGAGATCACAAGTGGGGGATAATCGCACGTGACCCCAAGAAGCCTTCTTATTTAATTGATACGAATGAATATGTGCTTTGCAAAAATGGAAAATTGATTGTGACTGATCCGGGGGGAATAGAGATTTTCCCCGCAGTTCTAAGTTCTCTTTCAACAGAAGTAAATCCAATCAATATAGAATATATTTTTGCAAGTCACCAGGACCCGGATATTATTTCTTCTCTCACTCTCTGGCTAGATATTGATCCTAAAATCAAATGCTTTACAAGCGTTCTTTGGTCAACGTTTCTTCCTCATTTCGGTGGTAATAATGAGACGTTTGCCATTATCCCCGATAATGGAATGAATTTTTCTTTTCATGGCTTGGATTTAGAATTTGTTCCTGCTCATTATTTGCATTCATCGGGTAATTTTCATTTGTATGATAAGAAAGCAAAGATTTATTTTTCTGGAGATGTAGGCGCTGCTCTTCTTCCTCCCGATCTACTTTCCGAATCAGAAATTTATGTGAACGACTTTGACTCCCATATCAAATACTGCAAAGGATTTCACGAAAGATGGATGGGATCAAATGAAGCAAAGAATGATTGGTGCTCACGAGTCAGTCAGCTAAACATAGACCAATTCTGTCCTCAGCATGGATTGATCTTTAAAGGTAAGGATGTGGAACGTTTTATCAATTGGTTCGCAGAATTAAAAGTAGGAATTTTGAAGAGCTAGAATCGCGTTGCGGCTAAATGTCGTAATCCGTTTCATCGGTGTGTTTCACAATTTCGTGGATTACTTTATCTAGATTTTGAGCACTTTGTAAAATATAGTTAATACTTTTTTCTTTATCTGCCTCAGAAAGCTCTTTGTGCTCAATAAATAGGTTGCATAAACCTAAAATATTGGCTGTATGCAACCTCACCTTATGAGATTGAAGCCAAGCGATCTCTCTTAACTTCGCATTTTGACTTATAATTTTAAATTGATCTTTTTTGGATTCAGTAATGTTTTTTAAATTATTGGAAATACCAACAAGCTCACCTAAACCATTATAAACAGGAAATAAGGAGAATAACCACCATTGACCGTCATGCACTTTCTCTACATCAATCGCTTCACCATTCAATACTCTTAGGTAATAAGAGATAAATTCTTCTCTTAGTTCAGGTACCATAAAGGGAAGAATATTATCCCCCTTTTGCATAGACTTTCCAAAGATTTCTTTGCTAACCAATTCAGCTTTCTTATTCAAATAAACAATGTTAAAATCTTTACTAAGCAAAGTATGTGAATCAGTAGAACTGTTATAAATCGCACCTAGCATAGCCTCGGATTGTTTTAATTTTTCCTCAGCTTGTTTTCTTGCATTGATATCAGTTACATTGTGGCTAACAGCAATTATCTTTTTGTGATCATCATAGACAGGGAAAAAACTGGCTTCTACCCAAATGCTGAATGCATCGAAATGGATTTCTCTTTCTAAACTTACAATTTCTCCCTCTAATGCAGTTAAAAACTCTCGCTTAAAATCAGCTTGGTCTTTTTTCGCGATGTAATCCAAAATGCAGCTATTCTCAATTAGCCCTTTTCCATGGGCTTTTAGAGCCATTTCGTTGGCTGATTTGTTGAAACATAGAATATCATAATCCGGGCTTAGCATGATATTATGATCAGTCGTGCTATCGAGTAACGCGCGGAGTTTTTTTTCCGATTCGCTAATAGCTTGTCTTAATTTTTTTTCCTGTGTATTGTCTCTAAATAAAACCATTAAGCCTTCTTTGGATGGGTAGGCAACACAGTTGAACCATCTATGTAAGTCGGAACGATATTCTTCAAAACGAACTGTTACCTGCTCATTCATTGCCTTACGATACTGTGCCGGATAATTATAATTAGGCGAATCAGGAAAGAAATTCCAGATACTTTGACCCTGCACTGTTTCCAATTTAACTCCCAGAACATCTTCCGCAACTGAATTCATAGTCAAAAAATTCCAATCTCTATCTAGAACGTAGAATCCATCTGTGATGTTTTCAATAATCGTATCCATTTTTTGAGAAAAATCCTTTGCAATTTTACTTTGCCTTTGCATTTCAGATATATCATGTCCTAAGCAAAGAATCCCGAGCGGCTGATTGTTCTTATCCTTAAAAAGAGAAAACTCCCATTTGGTAGAGAAATACTCACCGTTCCGATTAGAAGGCTTACGAATTTCTACTTCGATAATCCCATTTGGATTCGCAAAGCATTGCATCACTGCTTGTGCGCATTTTACAAAATCTTCAGGGTGAACGGCAGATTCAGTCGATAGTCCGATAAAATTTTCGGAAATAAAAGAGAAACGTGTCTGAAACAAATCATTGACAAATCGATATTTACCTTCCATGTCCGTGACAATTAGATAATGGCTTTTGGAATGTTGCATCCAAGTTGGTATCAAGTCTTTGATTTCAGTTTCGTTCATTTTGAATACATTATTGTTTGTTAATTGCACTCTTGCATTCTGCAAAATTTAAAACAAGAAAAAAAAGAAAATTCCATAAGTTTAGTATCCACTCGGTAAAAGTATTTCGAATAATCGTTCAATGTCTTTCTTTTACCGTGAAGTTCACGAAGGTAGTAAGGAAATTGTCTTCTTCTTTCTTCGTGCTATTCGTGTCCTTCGTGGTTAATTAATATAAGCTAATAATATAAGACCCACATAAAAGGGACATAGAAGCCATATAGAAGCCGAATTTGGCTTCTATGTGGCTTCTAGATTAGAGTAAGATTGGTATTAGGTAAAAGGTGATGTCTTATCTTTTTTAATTTTAGTTTCGTCTCCTTCCATAACCACTTTGAAGCTACTTCCCCATTTACGCATCAGACCAAAGATTGGTTTTAATTTTTCTCCTTTTTTTGTGAGCGAATATTCAACACGAGGAGGAGATTCTAAAAAGGCTTTGCGGGAAATAATGCCGTAATCCTCTAAATCTTTTAATTCTTTTGAAAGCATTTTGTCAGAAGTCTTAGGAAGGGATTTTTTTAAATCGCCATAACGCAAAGATTTATCTTTCATTAATTTGAATAAAATGATAGGCTTCCATTTTCCATTGAGCACGGATAGTGTTAACTCAAATGGACATTGATGCACCATATCTTTTAATTTATAAATTGTCATAATCTACTCCAATGCTTTTTCCTTATTATGTAAGTCCCACAATAAGGCAAATAAAAATATTAATACTTACCCACAAGTAAGTATTAAACACTTTTTATACATTAATTCTATTTTTATTTTACAGAATATCTACCTTTCCTAAATGTAACATTAATAATTACAGATACATTTGTGTAAGACAAAAATATTTAACCAAAGAATATCAAAAGAGCATAGAAACTTTCCTTACTCTTTTCCTCTGTGTCTTTGTGACTCTGTGGCAAATCCTCTTACGCAAATTTAAAAGGAAGAAAAATGAGTGCAAATATCAGTGTATTAAATCCAGACAAAAGAAAAAAAGTTTTAATCGTAGTGGGTAATCCCTCTATGTCGCAAACTACCGGCTGGCCAATTGGCTTTTGGTGGGCAGAGCTAACTCACCCCTATTGGGAATTTGTAGAAAAAGGATACGATGTAGAAATCGTTTCTCCTAAAGGAGGTGATTTACAGGCAGATGGATATAGTGATCCAGAAGATGCAAGCGGTTACTCTGCACATGACCTAATCAGCCTTGGGTTTAAAAAATCAGAAAAACATTCTGCTCTTTTAAAAAATACAAAAAGCATTAAGGACGTAAAAATATCTGACTACGATGCGCTTTTTATTGCCGGCGGACAATCTCCTATGTATACAATGATTGACGATAGCGAATTACACAAGTTTGTCGCTGACTTCTACGATGCAGGAAAAGTTGTATCTATCGTATGCCATGGAACTTGTGTTCTATTAAAAGTAAAATTAAAAGACGGCAAATTACTAGTAGACGGTAAAACCTGGACAGGCTTTGCAAACTCGGAAGAAAAATTTGCAGACAATTTTGTTGGAAAAAGAATTCAGCCTTTCTGGATTGAAGACGAAGCCAAAAAAATACCAAACACAAACTTCATCGTAGACTCTATGTTCAAAGCATTTGCAGTCAGAGACGGAAGACTCATCACCGGACAACAACAATATTCCGGCGCTGCTGCGGCAAAATTAGTCATAGAAGCATTAGGAGTATAAGACTTTCCTACTGATAAAATAATTCACCACGAAGACCGCGAAGAGCACGAAGGAAGTAATTTTTCTTCGTGTCCTTCGTGCTCTTCGTGGTTAGAAAATAATTGTTAAGTAAAAAGCTGGAATCAGTTTGACACATAGGTATATAGTTTTTAATTTTTATAATTTAGAGGAGACAAAATGAAAATAGCCATTATAGGAACAGGTAATGTTGGTGGTGCGTTGGCAACTAAATGGGCGAAAGCCGGACATGAAATTTTTCTTGGAGTCGGGGACTTAAATGGATTTAAAGGCAAAGCACTATTAGCCAATCCAAAAACTTCCGTTCATTCCGTAGAAGATGCAGTTAAAAATACAGAAGTAATTTTAATTGCTACACCCGCTCCCGCTGCCATCGAAGTAGCGAAGTCACTAGGAGACACATCAGGAAAAATTATTATTGATGCGATGAACATTGTTATAGGAAGAGGACCTGTTGGGTTTAACAACACTGCCGATTCAATTCTTGCCAACACAAAGACTAAAGATGTAGTAAAATGCTTTAACACTACAGGCTTTAACAACATGGAAAATCCAGTCTACGGAAATACTTCTCTTGATCTATTCATGGCGGGTGATAGTGAAAAAGGAAAAGCGGCTACTAAACAGTTGGGGCTAGATGCAGGCTTCGCAGAATGCTATAGCATTGGCGGCAATGATAAATTCCAACTCATGGAACAATTTGCTTTCTTCTGGATCAATCTAGCCATGATGCAAGGACAGGGTCGAGATATAGGTTTTAAACTTCTGAAGAGATAAAAATGATTAAACGCTTCGGGGGATGGAAAAAATAAACTTGCTTCCTTTCCCTACTTCACTTTCAACCCAGATTTTTCCGGAATGTTTATCTATAAACTCTTTGCAGAGTATGAGTCCAAGTCCGGTTCCTTTTTCTCCGTGAGTGCCTTCCGTGCTAAAATGCTTAACGTCTATTTTAAATAGATTGCTGGCGGTAGTAGGACTCATTCCGATACCGGTATCCTCGACAATAATCTCGATAGTATTTTCGAATTCTCTTCCAGAAATTGTAATTGTGCCACTCTCAAGAGAATACTTAATAGCATTACTCACAAGATTGCGGATAACGGTTGTTATCATTTGATAATCAAAGTAGCCTCTTAAATTATCCGCTGTTTTATTTAAGAGAGAAATCTTCTTATGATTCGCAGTGGATTCAAGTAGAAGAATAGTTGCCTGAACAATTTGTGAAATCGAAAAATTTTCCGGCTTATACTGAATATCCCCTTTTTGGGATCTTGCCCATGTTAAAAGATTTTCAAGTAAATCTTTAATTTTTTGAGATGACTTTTCTAGTAACCTTATATCTTGCCGAAATTCTTCTTTAGAAATACTATCATAGTTTTCAGTCATAAAGCTTAAGAAAGAATTCAAATTTCCGACAGGTCCTTTTAAATCGTGCGCAATGATAGAAAAAAATTTATCTTTAGATGCGATGAGCTTATTCAGCTCTTTATTATTCGCAGAGAGTTGGTCTACCAGAATACTCAATTTTGTATTCTGCTCTACAATTATATCTTTCGATCTTTTTAATTCTACATGGGCTCGAACACGGGCGAGGAGTTCGAGAGTGTTGAATGGTTTAGTAACATAATCATCTGCACCCAAACTAAATCCATGAACCATATTGTCGATTTCCGTTTTGGCAGTTAAAAAGATAATGGGGATATTGCGTGTTCGCTCTTCCCTCTTTAAAATCCTGCAAACCTCAAATCCATCCATGATCGGCATAGAAATATCAAGTAGAATTAAATCTGGAAGCGTGTCTTCAATGATGGAAAGAGCTTGTTTGCCATTAAGCGCAAAGCTAGTATCAAATCCTTCTTTACTCAGAATATTTCCAAGCACTTGTAGATTTTCCCCTATATCATCTACAATCAAAATATGTGAAATTGAATTTTCCATCTATTTTAACCGACCATATGCTTGATCAAGACCACCTAGAGCAGTAGACAATTTTCCAATAGAAAAAGAATTTATCAATTGAATCAAGTAATTAGAATACTGAACGAATAATTCCGCTCTGTATGTATCACTTAACGTCTTCAAATCTAGAATAAATATTTTCAATCTGCTTGTATTCAAGGACTTTCTTGCTGTCTCACTATCTGCATACCAAACTTTATAATGCCTAATAAATTCATCTGGAATTTTCTTTGCTAGAAGTAGATCATTTAACTTTCCAAGAAAGCCTTCGACCGCAAATTCAATCTTATCCACATCATTACTTTCTTCCATTACCGGAATGAATTTGGCAATCTCTATCAGTAAACTCTGTTTTGTAATTGGCTTACTAAGATAACTATCAGCAAAAGATCGCACCTCTGAAATATCTTCTTCCATAGCGAATGCAGTCAAGACAATGATTGGAATTTTCTTATATTTTTCATTTTGTCTTATGATCCAAGACGTTTCTCGACCACCCATCACAGGCATATGAATATCCATGAGAATAAGATCAAAGTCTTGCTCTTTTAGCATTTCAATGGCAACTCTACCATTGAAAGCTTCGTAAATGGACAGATTTGATTTTTCTAAAAACCCATTAACAACTTGCCGATTTGCTTCATTATCTTCAACCAATAATATCTTAGCGGGCATAAATTTTATATGTGGAACGGGAATTAAGGCTTCCATATTTTTTTCTGCGGGAATATCTGAAATTTCTAGGTCTGGCATTGATATTGTAAATTTAGAGCCATGCCCTAATTTACTTTCTAAAGAAATTGAGCCATTCATCATTTCCACTAATCTCTTTGCAATAGAAAGTCCAAGTCCTGATCCACCATAACGAAGCGCATTTTGACCTTGTTGCTGTTTGAAAGGTTCAAATACTGTATCAATCTCGCCAGGAGCAATTCCAACTCCTGTATCCGATACTTCAAAAACCAAATCAATTCGGTGCTTATTGCCCCCCTTACGAAAACCGCGCACGTTGATATCAACTCCACCCTTATCAGTGAATTTGATTGCATTGCCTATTAAATTAAATAACACCTGTCTCAACCTTAATTCATCTAAGATAATTGATTGCGGCAAATGGTCATCTATCGTTACCTCAAACTTCAACCTTTTAGAAGCAGTGTGAATGGAAAAAATTTGTTTTATATCATTGATGATAGAATTCAAATTTACTGCTGAATAAATAATTTCTAAGCGCCCCGCCTCAATCTTAGCAATATCTAATATATCATTGATTAGGTTAATTAAATTTTTTCCACTCTTTTGAATCCCGGAAAGATATTCAAGCAAATCGGGATTATCCCCTATTTTATCTTTTAGAATTTCGGCAAAGCCAAGAACTGCATTCATTGGAGTTCGAATCTCATGACTCATATTAGCAAGAAATTGACTTTTCAATCTATTTGCAACTTCTGCTTCTGCTTTCGCCTTATGAAGATTACTCTCGATTTTCTTGCGCTCGGTAATATTTGTATGTGTTCCAACCATTCTTGAAGGCTTTCCGTCTATTGATTTAATCACCTTACCTCTCGAAAGCACCCATATATAATTTCCATCCTTACAAATCACACGATGCTCTGATTCGTAACTTGATTTGTTCCCTGAAAGATGTAACTGGATAGCGTCTGTTACCCATCCGACATCATCAGGATGAATATGCCTTGTCCACTCTTCATACTTATCCCAAGTATCGTCCTCATTGTATCCGAGCATTTCTTTCCAGCGTTTAGAAAAAAATACTTCGTTTGTTACAAGATTCCAATCCCAAACTCCATCTCCACTTCCTTCGAGCGCAAACTGCCACCTTTCCTCACTTACCCGTAACCGCATATTGGCATCTTGCAATTCACGCGTTCGAATCATCACACTTTCTTCCAATGCCAAATTTACATATTCCAAACGTTTACGAATTGCATTTAGCTCTAACTGTGTCTTTACACGTATAGACAATTCAGTGGGATTAATTGGTTTAATCAAAAAATCAGAACAACCTGCCTCTAATGCCTTTCTTGCTTCGTCTGAATGGTAAAAAGGATTTATGCAAATAATTGGAATTTCTCGTGCGCTACTAATAGAATTGAAGTATTGATTTAGCTCATCTTTATCAATCTCTTCGAGGTTAATATCTATAAGAATTAGATCAGGGAGATTTTTTTCAAGTGTGGTAAATTCAACTTGATTACTGGCTACTGTATGAACTAGATAACCATCTCTTTTTAAAAGAAAAGATATAATCTCTAATTCAGTAGCCGAATCTGCAATGACTAATATGAATTTGCCGCCTGTATACATGCTATTTTCCTTTTGTTTCCTTCGTTACGATTACATGCATTGGTTCTAGTAACCGAAGTGCCTCAGATATTTCAGGAATAGAGAAATTCTTGATTAACCGCAAAAGATTATCTGAAAATTGTATCAGAGGATCAACTTTGAACTTCTCCCCTAATCTCTTTAAGGAATCAATAAAAACTGTAAGTTTGTTTGTTTGCAATGATTTTCTTGCTGAATCACTATCTACAAACCATTGATCTAAATCCTTTTTAAATTCTACCTCAATTGGATTTGCCAATAAGAAATCCTTCATACTGACTAGAAAATTTTTCTCCGTAAATTCTACTCGTTTTTGTTCGAAAGTCTTTCTCTGATGTGGCAAGAATAATGCGATTTCATTAATTAATTCAAGCTTAGAAATGGGCTTGCACAAATACCCATCTGCAAAGGTTAAAATTTCTTGCACATTCTCTTTCATTGCAGATGCAGTTAAAATCAAAATTGGAATGTCTTTGTATTTAGGATGTCTCTTGAGAAGTAAAGAAGTAGACTTTCCATCTAACTCAGGCATTTGCATATCCATAAGTATTAAATCAAAAGAATTCGTAGCTAAAAGCTCAAGTGCAATTCTTCCATTTTGAGCTTCCATAATTGTAAAATGAAATCTCTCTAAGAAGCCGGTCACTACTTTTCGATTGGACTCAATATCTTCTACTAATAATATTCTTGCGGGATCAAATTTAATATTCGAAATTTCAAGATCGTGCTCTTTTCCATTATGGGCAAGAGAAGATATTTCCAATTCCTGAATATAGATTCTAAAAATGGAACCTACTCCTAATTTGCTTGTAACTGAGATCGTGCCTCCCATCATTTCTACTAATTTTTTAGTGATAGACAATCCTAGTCCCGATCCACCAAATCGCATAACGTCTTGCCCTGACTGTTGAATAAAGGGTTCAAAGATAGAATCGATTTCCTGTTCTGGAATGCCAATTCCTGTATCATGAATTTCGATTACAAGATCAATGGAACTACTATCTCCACCTTTTGGTATATAAATGACTTTAACTTTGATTTCACCTTTTTCTGTAAACTTTACCGCATTACCGATTAGGTTGAACAAAACTTGTCTTAGCCGCAACTCATCAATCAAAAGAGACTTGGGTAATTTTTCATCAATTGCAATTTCAAAATTCAAACGCTTCTGCATAGTTTGTAAGGAAAAAATCTGTCTTACATCCTGAATCACGGAGAATAGGTTTACAGGAGAATAGACTATATCTAATTTACCCGCTTCAATCTTCGCTAAATCTAAAATATCATTGATGAGGCTAATTAAGTTCTTCCCGCTTTTCTGAATCCCGGAAAGATAATCTAAAACTACAGGATCAGTACCTACTTTATCTTTTAAGATTTCTGAGAATCCAAGAATCGCATTCATAGGAGTTCGAATCTCATGACTCATATTGGCAAGAAATTCACTCTTTAATCTATTTGCAATCTCTGCTTCTTCTTTTGCTTTTACTAAATTTACTTCTGACATTTTTCTTTCTGTAATATCATGAGATAATATCACTACACCTGTTTGTCTTTCGTCTTCATAGAAGGGAGTATATTTCATTTCGAAGTATCTGCTCGTCCCATCTTTCAAATCAAAAAGATTTTCATAGGTCACAGCTTCGCCTAGAAGTGCCCTTGTATAATTCATATGAACTTTATCATAGACAGACTGCCCCATAATGTCAGCGACTGTTTTTCCAAGGCATTCTTCAAAAGATACCCTATGAATCTCAGCAAAACGTTTGTTAATAAATTGAAATTCCAAATTCACATTTACCATTGATACGCTAGCAGGGACGTTATCCGCTATGAGTTTAAGCTGATTTTTATTTTTAACTAATTCTTGCTCAGCGAATAATCTTGATTCAATCAAGTATTCTTCTCTCTCTGCGGTTGCTTCTTTTTCGGTTTGAGTTTGTAAGCGAATCACTCTCTTCATGATAAAAAAGCCAGAGGCTAAGACCATAAAGATCAACAAGAGGAGACTTAAGATTACCCGCTGCATAGTCTCTTCTGATTCTAATACGAAACTTGCGACTTTGTTCTTTGCGAAGTCTATCACATAAAGAATCAATAGATTCATAGGATTAAATATTTCTTCTTCGACTTCCTTACGAAGTTTCTCCGCGGACACCCTTTGACCAGAAAGCAAGTATTGATATTCTAACTTACGAACCTCTTTCCAAGTATCAAAAAGTCTTTCCATCTCCATGACTTTTTCTTTATCACCTAAAAAGTTCCGTTTGATGACGGAAATATTCTCACGCGCAGTAATTTCAACCAAATCTATTTCTTCCGATAGTTTCAAAATTTCTTCTTTGTTTGTAGCAAAGAAACTTTGAAACATCAGATTTCTGATTCGAATGATATTATAACGAAGCTCAATCGCGGAATTGCTAACAGAGAATGGATGAATGTAAATATCTCGAGCAATTCCATCCAAGCGAACGATAGACGGTATTGCAATGATTCCAATTATAAACAAGGTAAATACAATAGCCAAATACCAAAGCGATATCGTCTTAACAATCTTTGAAGATTTCTTATTGGCTAAAAATTCCCAGTTCATATATTCAACATTTTATTATAAGATTGTATTGTAAAAAATTATTTGTAAAAGATTTTTTTATTACATAATTATTTGATTGCAAATTAGTCAATGACTTACATTTTCTTTATCGCAACCTATTGGATAGAATGGCAACGATTGAAAACTTCCAAACCAATCCAAACAAACCTTTTAGGAGAAAAACAATGAGTGAAGACAACGAATCAGAAGATACCTCAGAAAAAAAAGAGGAAAAGAAAAAAAAGAAAGCCAAAAGATTTACATCAGAAGGAGAAGGCAGTTCCAAGCTTTCGAGTAAGAAATACGAGAAGCATTTGGCAAAATTACAATTAGAATTAGTAAAGATGCAATACTGGGTAAAGTTCTCCGGTGCAAGAATCGTTATTATATTTGAGGGAAAAGACGCCGCCGGAAAGGGAGGCACAATTAAACGAATTGCGGAGCCTCTAAACCCAAGAGGATGTAGGGTAGTCGCTTTAGGCACTCCAAGTGATAGAGAAAAAACGGAATGGTATTTTCAGCGGTATGTACCTCATTTGCCGGCGGCAGGTGAGATTGTTATATTTGATAGAAGTTGGTACAACCGAGCAGGAGTTGAACATGTAATGGGATTTTGCACAGACAGTCAATATAGAGATTTTATGCAAGACTGTCCTGAGTTTGAAAGAATGCTTGTTAGATCAGGAATTATACTTTTGAAGTATTGGTTTTCGGTAAGTGATGAAGAGCAGGAAAGAAGATTTCAATCCCGCACTACAGATCCGGCAAGACGATGGAAACTAAGTCCTATGGATTTAGAATCGAGAGACAAATGGGTGGAATATTCAAAAGCAAAAGACGAAATGTTCTCGCATACAAATATTCCAGAAGCTCCCTGGTTCACAGTAGAAGCAGACGATAAAAAGCGTGCTCGCTTAAATTGCCTGCATCATATACTGAGCAAGATTCCCTATCAGGATATGACCCCCGATCCACTCATTCTTGCTCCTCGTAAGACAGCGGATAATTACATTAGACCTCCGCGCAACGAACAATTCTTCGTGCCAGAGGTATATTAGCATTAACCGAACTCGTTATCTTTTTCGTGGGTTCTTAGATGCGGGTAAACAGAGATTGCGCTTTGACTTTTCTAAGAAGTCAGCAATCTCTGTTGCAAACTTGTCATTCGGAAATTTATCACGGAGTGGCTGAATTCTATTTTCGATAGCTCCACTCATATCATATAAGAAATCATAGATCGCTCGGATATGATGAATATCGTCTTTCGTAAAACCTTTTCTCTTGAGTCCAATGATATTTAGCCCTGCAAATTCATTCGGTCTTTCATTTTCCGAAAGTGCAAATGGAGGCACATCCTTAGTAATCGCAGAAACACCGGCTACCATAGCGTATCTCCCAATTCTACAGAATTGATGAAATCCTGACTTTGCGCCTAATACTACGTAATCCTCAATTTCAATATGTCCGGACAAACCGACACTGGCAAGAACGATATGATTACCAATATGGCAATCGTGACCAATATGAGTTTCCGACATGATAAAATTATTATTACCAATGATCGTCTCATGAGTTGGTGTTCCCGCATGAATGCTACATTTTTCTCGGATGATGTTATTTTGTCCGATGGTTAAAATTCCATCTTCGAAATCTGGATATTTCAAATCCTGACCCGGTGTGCCAAGAACAGTGAATGGATACACAGTTGTGTTTTCTCCAATCGTAGTATTACCGACGATCACAACATTCTGTGCAATTTTTGCATTGTCTTTGATTGTGACAGAGGGTCCTATAAAAGAATATGCGCCTATTGATACATTATTCCCAATTTTAGCGCCTGACTCAACGACTGCCGTGGAATGCACTCCTGGTTTAAATAATAATGATGACATACTCACTCCCAATTAAATTTTTGAGACTATGTTAAAACTGATTTTACAAAGTCCCTTATATCATAATAGAAAAATTTCAACTTCTTAAAGTCTATGTTTATTTGTATCGGGTGTAAAAAAAATCAAGCCAATCGCTCCTTGCATCGATTGATGTAGATGAATAGAATTGAATCTTCTGGACAATTCCTTTCACATTCAATGAAAAGCTCTTTTGCTCTGGCATATTTTTTATTTCTAAATTCAGCCAGGGCGAGATTGTATTGTTTCTGATTCTTTAATTTTGCTTCTTTTAAACTCGGTTCGTCTGAATCAAAGCATTCATAAATTAAAATGGATTGCGACTTACCACGCATTACCACATCATCTATTTCACGAAGAGAAAACTTTTCCTTGTTTTGTAATTTTTGAACTACACTATCGGAAACAATCAGTGGAATAAATAATTCCTTTGTAAGCGACTCCAATCGAGAAGCAATGTTGACTGAATCACTGATTACGGTTCCATCCATTCTATTTTTTCCGCCAATCGTTCCGAGCATTAAATTTCCAGTATTTAAACCTATCCCGATTTTAATTGGAGGATAACCAGTATTTACCCTTCCAATATTGTAATTTCGCAATTCGATTAGCATTTCAACGGAAGCATTCAGTGCATCATCCGCTGAGCCGGGAAATAATGCCATGATCGCATCTCCAATGTATTTATCAATAAAGCCATTATTTTTAGAAATCACCGGCTCCATAAAATGAAGATAGGCATTGATAAAATTAAAATTTTCCTGCGGAGTCATTGATTCTGATAAGGAAGTAAATCCCCTGATGTCAGAAAAAAGAATAGTCATCTCCTTTTGGATTTGATCTCCTAGCTTCACATCTAAGATACTTTTTTTATTCAATACACTTAAAAATTCCTTTGGCACAAAACGGCTGTATGCCTCATTTGTTTTAATCAAATCTTCCGATAGATGCTCAACAGAAAGAAAAGCTTTTGAAAAACGCAAAGAGATAAGAAAAGATTGAGCAAAAATAAATAAGAACAGTCCATACGGCAACATATACGTTGAATTTATAACCGTATTGGCATAAAGAATATCATTGATAACTGTGTAAATTAAAAATACAAATCCAATCAAGGAAGGAAAGGCTCCATCTCTTCGCGCATAAATACTGCGAGTTATACTGATTAACCCATAAAAACAATTTAGAATAATTAGAATTTCCCAGGGAAGTGCTGTATGCGAATAAATGGAAATATCCGTTACTACAAGCAATCCAACTAATAATAAAACGGCTATGTTTAATATTTGCTTAACACGCTTTGAAAATTCATTTTCAAATACAGAATACAAAAAAGAATAAAAGGTAGGCACTACAAGATACAATGTCGCATATTCAATCTTATTCCCTAACTCCCAATTAAAGTTTGGAAACTTATAAAATAGAATTCTTTCTCCTGTAACAGACAAACGAAACATGACCGTTAGACAAAAGAGAGCAAAGTATACACTCGAAATATCTTTCCTTCTCAGAATGTATAAACCAAAATGGTATATAATCATTATACATATACTTCCACAAAGAAATACGTCCATCCAGATTCTATTCTCTCGATAGGCATTTAACTCAGTTGATTCGCCAAAGGAAATACTCTCCCAGAGTCCACCTTTATAATGATGATAATTACTAATCTCGACGATAATTTCATTGTTCTCTTTTAGATTTGTGAGGTTGTAAATGGCAGGAAGAAATCTTGGTTTAGTCGTCTCAGCGTCTAATCCTGCATTGCCGTTAGAAAGTATCTTAACTCCATTCAGCCATAAATTATAACTAGTTGCTGCATCCAATACTTTGAGCGCATAAGGCTGATTTAACTCTTCTAAAGAAAATTGTAAACGATAAGAGGCAAACCCTTTCCCGGTAATTTCTTTGCCATCTACAATTTCTCCATTCCAGATTCCGGGCACGCTGATATATTTTTTAGAGTCCGATATGGGACAAGTTTCTGGATTTGACTTTAAATGGCAATTCCAGTAAAATTCCCACTGTCCATCTAGCTCCATATGACCATTTTTAGCGAAGTCCCAATGCTTAAAGTCGATAACACCCTTATCCGCTTTGGGATGAACCTGACTCGCAACTCTGCCACAAGTCCAAAGAAAAAAACCAATGAAAAGTATTAATAATTTTGTTTTCATATACCCAGTATTCTAGCATTGGACTGATTAGATTGTAATGAAAAAATTTCAATGATTATTAGATTTTTGAATAAAAAATATATACAAAAAGGATTAATTTATAATTGTTCCAATCAGGAGAGTATATGAAATACGTAATATTAATTCTGTTTTCAATGGTCTTTTTGACTATTGATTGTTCCAAACCCGTTTCTCTTAGAAGTGCCAATAAAGCCGAAGATACCACAAAAGAGCGCTCAGTCAAAGACTATCCAGAAAATGCAAAATCCGGTCATTGTTATGTGAAAGCTGTTGTTCCAGCAGAATACAAAAATGTGGAAGAAAAAGTTTTAGTCACACCTGCGTCAACTAAAACGGAAGAAATTCCTGCTATCATTGAGACAGTGGAAGAGAAAGTAATCGACAAACCTGGAACTTCTTCTTGGAAAAAATCAGAGGACAATGTTCTTTATTGCTACGAAGAAACACCGCCCACTTATAAGACAGTAAAGAAAGACGTTGTAAAATCCCCAGCTACGACTAAAACCGTTGAAGTTCCTGCTGAATACAAAACTTCTCAAAAGAAAGAATTGGTTCGGGAAGAAAGAAATGAATGGACAGAAGTTCTTTGCGGAAACAATGCAAGACCAGCCGTTATCGAAAAACTCCAAAAGGGACTTAAAGAAAAAGGCTACGCTCCAGGAAGAACAGATGGTCAGCTAGACCAAGAAACAATGGATGCTCTTAACAATTATCAAAAAGATAAAAAGCTAAAAGTAAACAAAGACGGACTCATCAACATGGAATCAGTAGAATCCCTCGGAGTTCAACTTTAATAGTATTCTTTTGGAATAATATACAAAAGTTAAATTGAATTTCGGGTGTCATGGTTGAGCCTGTCGAACCATCTCTATTAGAATTAGTATCCTTCGACACGCTCAGGATGACAGTTTTCTAAAACCAAATTAGCTTGTGTATATTTTATTACAAATGCACAGAGAGTTTATTAATCCTTTTCTAAGATTTAATAAACCTCTGTGCCTCTGTGGCAAATTATTACCCTACTTTCTAAAATACACACTATAAATACTTGATTTGCCTTTATCCGCTCGCTTGCTCAGATTCTCTGACCAGAAAAGATTCCCGCTAGTATCTCTAACCGTTAAAATTCCTTCTTCACTGAGATAGGTATTTTCCCCAACCAAAAACTCATCTTGATTCTTATCGATAGTCTGTATCTTCTTCCACTTATCCAAATTCTCACTCAGCGCAAATAAGGCAGTATCCGTTCGAAGAAAGATAGTATTCTGTTGTAAATATATAATAGAAGTGCTTTCTACTCTTAAACTTCTCTTAAATTCACCGGTTGCATCAAACCGATAGATATAATTTCCACTAAGCACATAACAAGAATTATCCAGAGAGCCTAGAATAATGAGATCGCCTTTCTCGGCACCGATAAGAGTTAAAGTATTCTTTAAGAGATTTAATTTTGCGTCATAGATTTCCCAACTGATTCCATCAACAGTAGCATGGAATACAAACAAACTTCCTTTCGAGGTTAGTTCCCATTTGCTACCCATATCTAATTTGAGACTAGATTGAAAATCCCCTTCCATTGAATAAGAATGAATTACCTCTCGTCCATTTACAATCGCAGAACTCAAAATCGAATCACTTATCATGAAACGCTCTGTAGCATTCGGATTTAATTTTAGATGCCAAAGTAATTTGCCAGTCTCTAAATCAAATTGATCCAAATGGGTTTTCGAGATTCCATAAAGCCTGGTATTTGCTTTTAAGGTATGATACGAAATCGGAGTTTCTACTCTCCAGAGAATAGACTTTGAATCAGAGCGAAGTCTTGCAATGGAAGTTCCATGATTTACAACTAAAGACTGATTAATATAAATAGGCGGAGTAATAATCTTATCCTGTAGCGGATAACTTTGCATTACCACATGATTGTCCTTTTGTTGAAATACTGATTCAGACAAATTCTTTGCATAAGTTGAACTCGGATATTTTTCTACAATTTCTTTTTTTAAAGTTTGAATTTGCTTATCAATGCTTTCTCTTTTCCCCTGACTCTTCTGGATTGCATTTAGAATCATAAGATAAGCATAGATGGTTGACGGGTTTCGTTCCAGTCTAAGGCTAATCAAGATATACTTCTCTGCTTGTTCTAATTTCTTTTGTTCATAATACATATATCCCAAATGATAATACGGATCTGCAAAATCAGGATATTCCTGTGTTAAATCCAAGAAGATCGTCTCTGCATCTTTTGTTAAATTATCATTGTAAAGAATCATTCCCAAATTATAAGAAGCAATTTCTTTTTCTGAATCGAGTGATAGCGCATAATGGAAATCTTCCTTTGCTCGTTCTCGATTTCCTAATTTATAATACGTAATTCCCCGCGCAATATAAGCAGAGCTATAATCGGAATTCATGGCGATTGCCTTTTCAAAATAGCGAAGAGCTGTTTGCCTATCCTGACTTAAACTAAGAACACCCAACTGATAGTAAGAAAAAGCAGACTCTGGATTCTTTTCTATAATTTTTAGAAATGCTTCCCGGGCTAATGATTCTTGCCCCTTCTTAAGATAGCGATACGCTTCTTCCTCTTCTTTTGTTTTTGAAATAGCAAGAATTGTTTTCTTTTTCTTATTCGAATTAGACTCTGAATTCTCTTTCTCTGCGCGGAGAAATGCTGCAACTTTTTCTTTTATAAACTTGTCATTGGGGGATAATTCTTGTAACTCTCTAAATTCATGCTTTGCTTCTAAGAGTTTCTTTTCCTTTAACATTAATATACCAAGATTTATTCTCGCAGTTAAATAGTTTCTGTCTATCTCTTTTGCTTTCATAAAAGAAAGTAAGGCTAATTTCATTTTACCAATTTGACCGTAAGAAATTCCTAGTTGATTGTATAATTCTTTATCATTCGGAAACTCTTCCATCGCATTCTTTAGAATAGCAATAGAGGCTTCGTATTTGTCTGTCTTTGCATATAAAGAGGATAACAAAGAGTAGGCTTCTTTATTTTTCTTTTCTAGAGATATACTTCTCTTTAAATTTTCTTCTGCTTTAGCAAATTGAAGATTATTATAAAAGGACTCACCGAGTTTAAAGAAAGCTTTTGAATCCTTTGTATTTAGAATCGTTGCTTCCGTATAATATACAATTGCTACAGAATACTTTTTACCTAGAAATGATACATTCCCATTCTCCATCGCTAGCGCAAACTTTGCTTTAGCCCTTGCATCCTTTGCTTCTTCCATGTTGGGATCCACTTGATTTGCTTTCACAAAGTATCCTTCTGCTTGCGAATACTTTTTCATTTCAAAACAAACCTCTCCCATATACATATAGAGTTGCGGTTTGTAAGGAAAACTTTCTTCGTTTATTTTTGTAAATACTAAAAAAGATTCCTCATATCGCTTGAGTGATTTTAGAGAAATTCCTTGTTTAAAAGTATATATCTCTTTCTCCCGAAAATAATCCGAGAGCTTTGTATATACAAAAAGCGCTTCCTCTTCTTCACCCGCTGCGGTTAAAGCCAAAGCGTAGGAGACTAGAATCAGTTCACTCTTCGGATTTAATTCTAGTCCTGATTCCAATGCTTTCTTTGCATTCAGATAATCTTTATTTTTATAAAGACTTAAGCCTAATAAATAATATCCATCCTCTGTAGGTAAAATAGAATTTGCCTCTTTCGATTTTTCAATTGCCTCTTTATATTTGCCTTCATAATAATACTGAGTGCCATCGCTGAGTAAAATTTTAGCGCGAGAAGAATCGCTACTGTCTGTGCGGCTAATTGCCATTTCTTCTTTTGCGTCTTTACGCAAAGAATCTTCAGAGAAAGAACAGTTTTGAAAAAATAGTAAAATAAGAATGAGATAGATGTTTTGAATCACTGCCCACAGACTCTTTTTAGTATAAAGCTCAATTCGTAAGAGGAAGAAAACATACTCTACTTAGAAAGTTGAATATACTTTGGATATTGAATCCATAGATAACGAAGTGCATTTACCTTTGGCGAAGCATTTCCTCTAAGTAAGACAGATATTTTCCATGTATCCTGAAAATCAATAGAGTCCTCAAATACTTTCGTGTCATTTAGATAGATTTGAACACTACCCTTTTCAATATCAGTGACAAATTTAAAAGCACGGTATTGCTCTTTAATCTGTGGATCATAGGAATATGCCGCTAGAGAATTTCCGCTGGAAGGAAACTTATACAAAAAAACTTTTTCTTTCTCTGCTTCGAGCGTAAAGATAGAATTCTTTGTCATAAGAGAAAAGGAAACATTTCCGGAACCCATCTCAGAAGGAAGAAAGAAGGCAGAGCTAATCTCCATTGTATCGGGGAGAATCGGCTGACTGACAATTCCTTTTGGTTTTTCAATCACTAGACCACTGCGATTTTCAAAGGTAAGATTTCCCGCATAATTAACATTAACTCCACCAAATACTGGTTGCCAGAAATCTACTGCTGCCGAAGAAAACGAATCATACAACTCCATCGGAAAGAAAAGAGATGCAGTATTCTTAGGCTCTACTTCCACATCGAATTCACGCAATGGAATATTCATTTTTTTTATTTCTTGAAACTTTAAGAATTCCATTTTATATTTTCCAGGATTAATTCCATAGAGGAAAAATGGAGTTTCCCCTTTCACCTCTTTGTTCATAGAAACTTTAAGTCCTTTCGGAAAGCTAAATATTTTCAGGGAACCTACACTTAAATCATCTTCCCATTCCTGAATTAAATTAACTTCTTCTCCTGCACGGGTAAGAATTTTTTTAGTTACAGCAGGTAAACCTGTTTTCTTATAAGAAATTTGATGTGGTCCATCAGGAACCATCATGCGCCTAATAGGCATTTTCCCGACTTCTTTTCCATCTAGAAAAAATATCGTATCACTCGAAGAAGAAGAAACATTTAGATGTGCGGATACAGTAGAACGAAGAAGTGCGATTTGTAAATTTCGGTCGGGACGTTTGATAAATTTTAAAATAGGAACCTTAGCTTCTTCTAAGACTTTGAATTTATTTTCGGACTTATATAGTTCTAGTTTTGCTTTGGATTCAGGTTGTCCAGGAAAAATAACTGCTATTTCGAAATCAATCGAACCATATTCTTTTTGGTTTACGGGATCAATGAAGGTTTGTTTTACTTTCAGAGTTTCTCCATCGAATGCAAGCTCACTATTAATGAATGCATCAATGTCCTGGGCGATGAATTCTTTTTTTAGATTCTCCTGACTCTTCCATGCATCGATAGGAATTTTTACTTCCTTCGACTCTGTATTCTGCCAGAATAAACGATTTTCTTGGTGGAAGACAGCGATTAGTTCATTATTAAATCCAGCCGGAAAAAGAATGGGAGCAAATGTAAAGAATGGTTTCTTCTTTGAAACTTTTCTTGACTTGTAATCTTTTTCATCAAATACAAGCGGAGCCTCAGGCAAGGCAACTGCCTCTGCGGCTAACTCAGGCTTTTCCATTCGAGAGGAAACTCCTTTTAAGCTAGTAACTGTTGAGCATTCGTTTAGAATAAAAAACAGAATTGCAAATTTTAAAATGGAAATAGCTTTCAATTTTGCCTCCTTTCAGAATAACAATCAATCACGTAAGTCAAATAAGAACAATAAAGAGAGTAAGGAATGATGATCTACCCAATTTAGAATTTCCTTTTTTAAACCGGACTTCGCATGAAATCCAATTCCAATTCCTGCCTCATTTAACATGAGGGAATCGTTTGAACCGTCCCCTACTGCAACCGTCTGAGAAATGGAAATATGATTTCCCTCTCTATGTTGAATTAATAATTCTTTTTCCGATTTTTGTTTACAATCGTTCCAATCACCTTGCCAGTTGTAAATCCATTTTGCATTTCTAATTGATTGGCAGAGAATAAGGATATCGAAAACTTCTTAGTAAATTTTTCAATAACAGGAACAAAGCCTCCGCTAAAAATAGCAATTATTCCGTTGTCTTTTTGAATGAGTGGTAATACTTCAAGCGCACCATCGTTAGGCGTTAGATGATCAAAGATTTCTTGAAAAACATTTTCGTTTATACCCACGAGATAACTGCATCTTTTCCTCAGAGCCGAATCAAAATCTAAATTACCTTCCATGGCTTCTTTTGTAACAGCGGCTACTTGGTTGTAAACTCCCTTCTTGCGTGCGAGTTCGTCTATTACTTCTTCTTTGATTAAAGTAGAATCCATATCAAATGCAAATAAAGACTTATTCCGTCTATCGAGCAAGCGATCAACTAAAAGAACATCCACTTTCTGAGTAAAAAAATTCTCTCTAATTTGTAATAAGGAATCTCTATCAATCGGAATTTCTGTATCAAAATAATGGGCGTATAAAGTCTCAATAGAACTTGAATATCTATATTTTGCGTTGAGAGAAAATGGAATTAGCCCCTCTTTCATCGGGAGTGGATTTCCTGAAGAGGTAATAAAAATAAGCATCGTAATTATTTAATAAGAGGTCTGACAAGCTGACCGATGACCTCATAACCCTTCTCATTGAAATGAATTTTATCCATTTTTCCAAATTCCGCATAACGAACATATTCGTCTTTAATCATAGGCAAATCGGGATGTCTCATTTGCTTCCATAAATCCAAATAGGTAAAATTATACTCTTTAGAAAGACTTTGAATGGTCGCATTTAGAACGGGAACAACTGCATTCAGAGTAGCATTTTTTGTAGGTGGAATAGAAAGAAAAATGATTTTTGCTTTCTTATCATAGGCTTGAATGTCTTCGATGATTCCACGAATATTATTCTCAGTAACTGATAAACATTTTCCAAAGATAAGATCATTTCCACCAATTTCGATGATGATGGTCTTGGGATTAAGGGTAAATACGTTATCCGATAACCTAGCTCTCAAACTTTCGGTCATATCACCCGCAATGCCGCGCCCAACTGCATTCAAACCCGGAAATTCTTTTTGTATAAGTCTGTCTTCAAATAGTTGAATGAGGCTATTGCCTGCAATGACTATACTTGCATTCTTGACTCTTGCATTGTCCTCGTTGTATTTTTTTCGAAGTGGATTCCAAGCTAGTTCTTGGTAGCGAGAATACAGATTAGAATCTCTCCAACCTGCATCTGAATGGCACTGAAAATTTGACTCGTAATAATTGAAGTAATCGTTTCGTTGTTTCCCCACGAAGGGGAAACTAGAACAACTGACAAATAAGCTAATAAGAAAAAAGATTATACTATTTCTTAATATCATCTTCCTTAGGCTCATTCATTCTAAATCTCTTGTGCCAATCCGCAATCTGCGATTGAACGTATTGTTCGGTATCACAGATTCTGAATTCAATTGGATGGTTTGTCGCAGCATCAATAAGTTTAGCCTCGATGTAACCATTTTTTAACTTACTAATTTCAATTTTATACCGCATAACTAAGTCCTCCAAGTCCCTTATTGTCAGGATTTATTTTACCTTTGACCTTTCAATCTCTTCTAGTGTTTCTTTTTCTTTATATTTCATAAAAAGAACTATAGCTAAGAAACAGAAAAAAGCAGCGACAGGTCCGGTGAGTCTAATTCCAGCTGGATTAGAAGAATCACGACCTAAAAGTAATAAACTAGTAAAAAGTAAAATTGCAATCGTCTGTCCAAACTTTTGCATAAGCGTTCTGCCTGCATAGAATAGACCTTCTCTTCTTGAACCAGTCTTAATCGCATCCAACTCGGCAATATCAGCCAAAATAGCATTTGGCAAGATACCCAGTATCGCCATCGGAATCGCTGCAACAATTACGATAATGTATGCTTGAAAGAGTTTTGGTAAAGGAACTCCTTCGCCCAAAAAGTATATAAAAATAAACAGAGAAAGGAATACTGCAAATCCAAAAAGGACAACTGGTTTTTTCCCAATCTTTCTCGCTGCAATATTTACGACAGGATACAATACAAAGGAAAAGATCCCAAGTATTGTCATAAGCTCGCCTTGCATTTTTTCTTCTTGTGAAAGCAATACTGTAACATAGTAAATAAGACCAGTCTGTAAAATAGTTACACTTAAAAAGTAAGCAAAATCAGAAAGAGCAAAGTATAAAAAGCTTTTGTTTTTAAATGTTAAAATAAGAGCTTCTTTAAAAGGAACATTGGATGGCTCTGACTCACAGTATTTTTTCTCATCAATTGCAAAAACAGGAAAATACATACAGAAGGTAGCAAAGCCACAAAAAAGTCCTAATGTCCATTGAATGGCTTGCACTTTAGTTAAACCCAAGCTTGGTTCTGCGAGTAATCTTCCCCAAACACCGGGAGCAAAACTAGCAATAGCAATTCCAAGAAAATAAGTAACTGAAATATAAGTAGAAATATTTAATCGTTCTTCAGGTGTATGTCCAAGTTCAGGAATGAGCGCAAAGTAAGGAGTAACATACATGGTAAGAAATAAGTAAAATAGAAAGAGTGCTCCCACAAGCCAGACTAAATTTAGAGTCGAGGTTCCGGAATCAGGCGGCATAAAAACTAATGCACAGAATACGGCAGCAGGAAAAGCACCTGTGGCTAAGAAAGGAATTCTTCTTCCCCACTTCGTATTTAATTGGTCACTCTTATTAGCAATAATCGGATCAGTGATTGCGTCCCATAGCCTACCAACCGAAGATATAATCCCAATCACATTGAATATTACTAAGATAGCAGTATCAACTATTAGAATAGGAATCCCTGCATCTTTAGGTGGCAGATAAAAGTATACTAACCACGTTCCAATGATATTAATCAATAAAGACCAGCCTAATTGTCCGATTGCATAGGCTACCTGTTTTCCGAGCGGTAAAGAAGGTTTACTCATTATTCCATCCCTGATTTAATTTCTATTTTAGATAAGGGAAAAAAATTATGTATTTGTTGCAAGTAGAATCTATAAAAAAATATCTTTTTTCAAGAGTAAGTGCAAATTGACAACCCTGTAAAAAATACACTCTATCGTGATGGCTCACTATCTATCTACATCTTAGTGCCTTCGCAGATATACTTTGGGTATTTCCGACTAGTGTGGCTTAAAAATTTTCTGAATCGATACAACTCTGGGTATTTCACAATGACTCGGAAGATTTTATATGACTTCTAATTATGGCTAACAGTCTTTATCCTCGTAGATAAATATATCGCAATGAGTGTTGCTCCAGTGGCAACTAGTCCTACTTTGGGAAATTCAGCTAGTTGACCATTGGCAGTTTGCTGAATGATAATTCCCGAAAGACTAGCTGCAAGTCCAGAGGCAATCTGTTGAATCGATGAAACCATACTCATAAAACTTCCTCGATTAACAGGGTGAACACTCGCAGTAATCATTGCCATTGCGGGTGTAAATCGACCGGATACAAATACAAAAAAACACGTTGTTGCAGTGAGTGTTACGAAAAGAGACATCTTTGGTAAATTCGTAACAGCAAGAATTGGCAGTAAGGAAAGAAGGGCTATGATTGCAAAGAGAAGCGGTTTACCAAATTTATCCGCAAGAATTCCTATGATACGCGCGGTAAATACGGTAAAGCCGCCACCCAATATATAAACATAACCAAGCTCTGCATTCGTCAGACCAATATTAGCAACTAAGTAAGGAGCAATAAAGGGAATCACAGAAAAACCACCGAACATCATCATCGTGATAAGACTAAATGCGATTAAATGATTCTTATTAAAAAATAAAATTTCTAAAGTCTTGATAGGATGCTTAGCTAAAGTAGAAAGATGTCCTTTTACAGAAGGAGTAAAAAAATGAGCGAATACAAGCACAATCGCGCTAAATCCGAATAAGCCGAAGAAAGGAGCATTCCAATTAAATTTTTCGGCGAGATATAATCCTACTGGAACACCAATCACGGACGCAAGAGAGAATGCTGACATTACTACTCCGGTTGCTTTACCTCTTCTTTCATAAGGAATTAAATCTCCAACGATTGCAAATATGATAGCTCCGGTTAATCCTCCGAATGCGCCAGCTAGAATGCGAGCCATCACCAAAAGCGGATACGTATGAACTACCCCGCAGAGAAGTGTCGCTAATGTAAGTCCCGCATAACAGGTATTAAGCGCGATTCTACGATCAAATCTATCAATAAAGAAAGCTCCCAGAATTCCAGCAAACCCTGCGCTAAAGGCGTAAGAGGAAACAATGAATCCAAATTCGGCGGGGCTAATCTTAAATACATCCATGAGCCTAGGACTTAAAGGCATCATGATTACAAAGTCTAGAATATTGGAAAACTGAATACAGGCTAATAATAAAAGAAGCTGCCACTCTTTGATTTTGATTGGTAGCATTAAAAAAGAATCTCTTCTTTGGTTTTCTTTTCTTTCTCTTTGTGATCGCGCACAGCGCTTTCTTTCACAATCTTTCCGTCGGGTGCTTTCGCTAAGAATTCAATCTTACCTTCTGCTTCTTTGAGTCGTTCGTTGCAAATCTTTTTTAGATCCATTCCTCTTTCATAAGCCTTGATGGAATCTTCTAAAGTCAATTGACCCCGCTCTAATTTTTCGGCTATTTGCTCTAGTTCTTGCAATGCCTCTTCAAAGGAAACTTCTTTTTCTTTTGCCGCCATCTATTTCTCCTTTACTTCTACTTTAATCGTTTTTTGATCTTTGAGAATTAACTCTAACTCTTCCCCTACCTTGACTTGGGTAGGTGAGATTATGACTTCTTTCTTTTTATTTCTTGCTACTGAATAACCACGAGTAAGCGTTTCCAATGGGGAAAAACTATCTACTCTTCCAAGTGCTAATTGAAATTGTTTATCTTTTGCGTTTAATACTGATTTTGCGTGAATCGTAATATTTTCAAATCTCTGTAATAAGTTTTTCTTGGTAGAGATATTATTTTTTCCCAAAAGAAAAATCCGATTTAGGATTTCATCGACTCTTTGAATTCGATCTGTTAAGAGCATTCTTGGCTCTAGGAAAATATGTTTATTGGAAATTAAATGCAGTCTGTCTCTAGCAATATCCAGTTTATATTTGAGAGACTGATTAAATCTATTTTCAATATCACTCAAATAGTTTTCTAGCTCTTCTATCTCAGGAACAGCAAGCTCTGCTCCCGCAGTTGGTGTAGGCACATAGGCATCAGCCGCATGATCGCAAAGAAGAGAATCTATTTGATGACCTACAGCAGAAATGATTGGAACGCGAGAATTATAATATGCCATCACAACTGCTTCTTCATTAAATGGCATCAAATCTTCAAAACTCCCACCGCCCCGTCCTGCGATGATAACATCTACTTCCCATTTAGGGTTATTCAATTCTTCAATTGCACTTACTATCGATGAAGGAGCAGTTTCTCCTTGGACTTGACAGGGAGCAATCAGTATATTGATATTTGGATAACGCTCCTTAGCTATTCGAATGATGTCTTCTACTGCAGCTCCATTCGGAGAAGTTGCAATTCCTAAAGTCTTAGGGAAGCGGGGAATCGGTCTTTTGCGCTCAACATTAAAAATGCCTTTCGCATTTAGTTCTGCTTTTAGTTTTTCAATTCGGTAGAGTATATCCCCTTTGCCAAGCTCTTCAACTCTTGCTACGTTTACACTATAGTATCCGCCGGGCTCGTAGAGATTAATACTTCCAAATACTTGGACTTCCATTCCGTCTTGAAGCTTCTTTCCTTTGTAGTTTTTGTTTTGAAAAGAAAAGAATGTGCAGCGGATAACACTAGTTGGATCCTTGAGAGAAAAATAAATATGACCTGCACCGGATGGGCTATAGTTGGAGATTTCTCCTTTTATCCAAATATCTTTTAATTCTCTACGCTCAAGTAGAATCGACTTAATAGATCGATTGACTTCACTCACCGAGAGAGGACGAATTTCTGGCATGAGCTTATGACCTGAATTCTTTTCTACGATATGCCATCCAAAAATCCCAGAGGATAACCAGTAGAGTAACCGCAATTGGTCCGATAACTAGACCGACAATTCCGAATTGTTGAATCCCGCCTAAAAGAGCGAGAAATAATAGAAATGGATGTAAGTTTAATTTCTTATCTAAGATATTTGGCTTCACTAAATTTTCTAAAACCATATAGGAGGTAAAGGATAAACTCATATAAATAATTGCAACGATCCAGCTTTCTTCAAAGAACCCAATGTAAAAGCCAGCCGGAAGCCAGACCACAGCAGTTCCAATTACCGGTATCAATGAAAAAAAGGAAGCGATGCTTCCATAAAGAATAGGATTAGGAATTCCAGCAAAGAAAAGAAGCATACCGGCAACGAATCCTTGCAAGAGGGAAATCAGTATATTCCCCTTGAGAACTGCTTTTACTGCTTCGGAAATTCTTATTCCAATTTGTTTTTCTACTTCTTCCGAGAAAGGAAGATTGTTCATTAGAAAAAGTTCCAATTTATGACCATCTTTATAGAAGAAAAATAAAAGCATAAAAGAAAAACAAATATTTACGAATATTGCGAGTGGAATTTTGATTCCACCTAAAATGAGAGAAGTAGTATTACTTAGAATTCCATAGAGGCTATCTATATTGAGAATGTCACCATAGGAACTAACGATCTCTCGATACATATTTGGGAATTGAACCCAAAAAAATTCTGTGTCAGTAAAATAATCTGTGATGAGGTTAATGCTCATTAGCGTAGGAACGATTCTTTCCTCACTTAGGTTTACCTTTAAAACAAATAAAAGAGAAATCAATTCATCTAAGAGTGTGCGAATCACGAAAAAGCAAGGCAATACAATGGTGATTAGAACAATTAAAATCATGAGAGTTGGTGCAACTCCACGAATTCTTTCCGGTATAATATTTTTTAGTCTTAAATAATAGTCTCTTGATCCTATATAGAGGATAAGCGAAATAATCCCCGCCCAAAAATAAGACTGATATACCAAGAAAGCGAATGCACTCGCAATTGAAAAGAGTCCAAGTAAGACTACAAGTAAAACATACTTGCTATTTTTTAATTCGCCATGACTCACAGTTAGAATCCAGGTCTACGATAGAAAATTTTTACTAGTCGATGGTCTTTGTCATCTCGAATTAAAACGGTCATTACTTTCTTAGAAGTGTTTTCTCCGAGGATAACGGATTTATTTCCTTTGCTGTCCTTTTGTAAAATTCTCCAGTCTCTTGCGACTAGAACGGATTCATAGAATTTTATCAATTCTTCTACGCTTTGAGTGGACTCTAGAAACAATGCAGATTCGGGAATCATGCCGGTAACATTGCTTAGTTCAACGGATTGCAAGACAGTTCCATTGGCGGGAATAAAATCATGTGAAATCACAGCTCTCGGAGGAGAGCTAGGTTTTTTAATAATGCGAAGATTTTCAAATTGAAAAACTTCTTCTTTCATTTCCTCTGCAAAAAGGGGAATCGAAAGTAGAAATAGGAATGGAATAATTTTATTCATAAAGACACCTTGGAGTAGTGAAATTAGTATTTTTAAAATGACTCAGACAAGCAAGCAAAAATTAGTATTCTGGAAAAAGGAGTCGGTTTGTTTTGGAAAGAATGGTCTGGTCATTTTCATTCTTGAACTTTGATTTTGCCTGTGCAAGAATTCTTTTAGAAGTTTTCGCGTCCCCCGAATAATAAAGTGAAACTGCATACCTTGTAAAATCGAACACTACCGGTCTAGGATGATTTTCTACAATGAACTTGGAATCGGAAAGTGCCCCTTTAAAATCTCGTAGATTATAATAGGCTTCGGCGCGAAGTCTTCTGATTTTTAAGTAAAGAATCTGTTCTTCGCCTAATTCAGCGTTGCCTCTGATTTTCATTTTATCCGAGGTAATACCTGATTGTTCTAAACGATTGCTTTCTTCGATTGCTTGTTTATCGGAATTCTTTTCAAGAGCTGTGTTTACTCCAAGGTAAATCGTTTTAAGTTTTTCTAAATAGGATTCTTTGGTGAAAGCATCTGTTTGCGTATAAGGTGCATTATCCTCACTTAGATCTTTCAGAATTTCTTCTTGGGATTGAGGAAATATTTGAATTGTTATTAAGAATAGTAGAATGTTTAAGTTCATTTTCATAGAATAGGCTAGTATCATTCAGACTGAACTAACTTTGTAAATTGTTTTTTTTCTCACAGAGTGCACAGAGATCGCAGAGAAAAGAGTTGATAAAATAATCCATCTCCACAAAGTCTAAATTCTCTCTGAGAAGTCAATTGTAGTCCCATTCCTTAGTTTTTGTTTTTCATATACCTATTTTACTATCAACGATAATCTTAAATCCACTATTAAATATACTCAAAAATGCAAATTCAGTATCTTTGATAGTATACTAGACAGTATCATTAGCAGTATGGTTGATGCATCCGAAGGTAATTTCGTTGAGTAATTTAGTATAATATTGCTTAGCCGCAAGGAGTGTAAAAAATAAAAAAAATAAAAATTCTCATGCTTTCTCGTTAATTGAGAAGTATCAAACAACCTGAAATTTGATTATTTTGTTTTCATTTAATCAATCTTATAATTAATCTTCCATATAATTTAAATTAAAACTCAAAATCAAAAAGGATTAAGGATTATGGCACAAGTTAAAGGAAAATTTATTATGCTGTCTTGTAGTTTACTTGAGACAAAACCCAACGCAAAAAAAGAAGCACTAGACGTAGTCAAGAGAATGACCGGTAAGGAATTCAATGAATTGGATCCAGAAGGATGGTATGATACAAAGATTTTTCAAGGCGTATTTCAAGCAATCGAAGACAATACTTCGCCTCTCCTTGCAAGAGCAGCTATTAAACACATTGGACAAAAAGTATATCCAACAATAGAAAAGACAGCCGGGCTTCCTAAAACATTAAAGACTCCACTTGACTTTATAAAGTTTGAAGCAGAAGGGTTTTTATTAAACCACCAAGGCTCTGATGTGAAACCGAGAAAAATCCTAGTTGCAGAAGATAAAAATGTAGTAATTGAAGCGAATTCACCCGGTTATTCACCAGTTTTAATTGAAGGCGTTTTTCTTGGAATTTTAGAAATGTCGATGATAAAAACAGGAAAAGTTGAATATAAAGAAGAAAATGGGAATTCCGTTTATTTTATTAAATGGTAGAATACTGGATTTCCGTGTAATGCTGTCAAATTAAGATTTTTTAACCACGAAGGGCACGAAGATCAGGAAGGGATTTTGTAATGAAATCCTGTGTTTTCTTCGCGTTCTTCGCGCTTAAACTCAATGTTGGTTCGTAAGGGCCGCAACATAATGTGGTTAATTCTTTTTTTCCTTTTCTTAAGTTGACTACATTAGATTATCATGAATTCGATAAACTCACACTGGTGCCGTCACCGAGTATATAGGAGAAACATGATCAGCTTATTAGATACTATTTATTCAAAGCTTGCGAATCGAGACTTATTCTTTCAATCGGGTTGGGGAGACAAAGAGGGACTTTATTATTTATTAGCAAATCATCCAACAGAAATTCATCTTCGTCCCGTAAGAGACATTGAACTAATCTGGAAATCAGAAACAAAAGAAAAAGAATTTATCATTAAAGAAGGTAGTTTCGAGAGTCCATTTGTATTTGAATACAAACTAGGAAGAGAGCGCAAGATAATAGAATTACCCGAAGAGGCAAAACAGGCGTATGTGCAAATGATTCTTCCTAAAAATCATAATTCAAATACACCGCTGGCTATTCATTTTGCTGCTACAGGAGATGAAGGATTTACTCGAAGGCGGATAAGCATGGCTATCCCCCTGATCCAAGAAGGAATAGGTTCTGTTCTTCTGGAAAATCCTTTTTATGGAAGTCGCAGACCAAAAGACCAAAAAGGAGTTGTGTTAAAAACATTCACAGAGTTTCTTCGAATGTCACGCGCAACTACTGATGAAGGAATTGCCCTACTCCGCTATCTTCGTAAAGAAGGTTATTCTAATCTAGGAGTAACAGGAATTAGCATGGGCGGATACGTAGCAATTACCGCTGCTGCTAGATCAGAATTAGAATTGGCAGTTGCAGCTTGTATTCCAAGTCATTCTGGTTCTCCTGTTTATATTGATGGAGCACTCAGTCGAGCTTGTGATTGGAAAAGTCTTCAATCTGATTCTCCGAATAAAAATGATGCCAGACATTTTATGCGTTTAATTTTAGATCGTGCAGATATTCGCAGCTTTCCCAAACCCAAAAGACCAGATGCAATGATTATTGTAGGAGCGCAAAATGACGGTTATATTCCCAATTACTCTACAAAAATTATAAAGAATCATTTGTCTGAATCTACTATTCGTTGGGTTTCAACTGGTCACGTTGGATCCTTCTTATTTTGTCTTGGTGATTTTAGAAAAGCAGTCGTGGATTCATTTCGATTGCTTGGCAATTCTTCCCAATAAAATAGATGAAATTTCCACAAGTTGGAAACCCATTTGAGATGGTTTGATATAACTAAAAGTAACCACTGCCAATAATGGCTCTATATTCTGGAGGAGCAAGAGTTGGATTTAAAAACCAGGACTTAGATTTATCCAGTGGTTTTAAATCAATTTTGCGCTCTATTTTGTCTTCTAAGATGAGCTTTGTAGGTGCTTCTGTGTAGGTATCAGGGATTCCATCGAAGTCCGTGTCGATCTCTGCTTTTGTTTCCCAGACAATTCTATCAGCGCGACCGTCGAAGTTCGTGTCTATTTCAGATCTTACAATATTCTTTTTGAAATTATAGTAGGAGGTTACTTCAAAGTATCCGTCTTTGTCTTTGTCATGTTGAGAAAGGGCGATGAATTCATTTGGAAGATACCATTTTAGAATATCAATTTTTCCGTCGTGGTCTTCATCTTCTTCTTCGTGGATTTTTACAATCTCTTTGACTTGTGCGTCTTTGGTGGGAGCACTCGATGAGCCTACCCAAATCATTAAATCAGTGTAACCATCTGAATTTGTATCTAACTCATTGTAGACAAGACGATAATTTCCAGAATCGTCCATATAATATCCCTTGGTGTCGATCTTATCGTCTTTATTTGTATCAACATCTTTGAATTCCATTTTAGAACCAAATTTTAGGGGTTTCACTGACTTTTTACTGCAACTGTTAAAAACAGAAACTAAAGCCAAAATCAAAATACTGTAAAAAATTATTTTATTCATGTTCCTCTTAACCCATTGCCAATCGTTCCATTGGATCGATGATATGAGTTACTTGCACTCCGTAGTAGTCATCAAGAATGATGATTTTACCGCGTCCAATAATTTTTCCATTGGCTAGTAAATCCAATTCTTCCCCAATATTTTTGTCAAGTTCAACGACTGCACCTTCGGAAAGTTGTAAGACATCTTTGATATACATATTCGTTCTTCCAAGCTCTACTGTGAGAGACATGGTAACGTCCATAAGAAGATTCAAATTAGAACTAGAAGAAGCCATTGAGCCACCCATCTTTCCGGCTGTAGGCTTCGCTGTTTGAGGTGACTGTGAGAACCCAGGACCAAGGGCTGCGGCAATGGCATCTGAACTAGGTCCATCTCCTCCGCCTAGATTCATTCCTGCAAAGGGATCATCGCTAGAATCACCACCACTCGATGATTCTCCACCGCCAAAACTTCCCCCACCTAGTAGGGCATCTATATCTTCTTGTGAAAGGGCGCCATCTGCCATATGTAAGTACCTCTTAGAGTAAAAATAAAAAAAAAATTATGTTGTCAAGCAAAGAATAAAAGACGACAGGAATACATTTTTAATAACGGTAGAATAAGAACCATGGACGATAAAAATAAATCTACTGTTATTGATTTTATTACGGCAAAGGAAGCCATTTTAAAAGAGCTTTCCGCCTTAGAAGCAGTCTCTTCGGGAGAGATTGCTCTACCAGAGATTTACCCGGAAAAAAATGAAGTGAAAGTGGAGTTTTTAGCAAGTTCCCTCGCACCGGAGCAAATTGTAGAATGCCTCCAGATTATAAAAAACCATATCGAAAACATTCGCATTCATACCTTTGAGCCGGGCTTTTACGTTTTCCAAGCTCTAAACGAAAATATGTTCGATAGCAAGTCCATTCTAGACAATATCAAATTTAGATTCATCGTGTATAACAACCAGAACAAAGTAGAAATTTCCAAGAAAGGGGATTTCAAACGAGAAGAGATTTTTGTAATCATCTCTCTTTTTAAATATGTGACAGGGTCAAATTCTAAAAAGAATGCAAATCCAAAAGAGCTATTGTCTAGACTTGGGGTAACAGTCTTTGATCCAGCAGAGGAAGCGTTAACCGGCAACATTATCACCTTCGATCATATCGCGGGGTATAATAATGTGAAACAAGAAATTTTAGAATCCATTGTAATGCCAATCTTAAGTCCGAATACTTTCGATGAAGTCTCTAAGTTGACTCGAAAATTTCCATCTCGCAATAGACCTCGCGCCGTTCTATTCGAAGGAGATCCGGGAGTAGGAAAAACAACGATGGCAAAAGTTGTAGCCTGTCTTTGTAAAATTCCAATGGTATATGTTCCAATAGAATCCATTCTGAGTAAATACTACGGAGAGAGTTCACAAAACCTCGCTTATGTATTCGATGCGGCGGCACTTTTTCCAAGTGCGTTAATTTTCTTAGATGAAATTGATTCTCTAGCAGGAAGCAGAGAAGAAGGAATTGTGGAGGCTACTCGTAAGTTGCTTTCTGTTTTACTTCGTAAGCTAGATGGATTTGAAGGAAAGCCCCGCACACTAACGCTTGGTGCAACGAATCGTAAACAAGATTTAGACAGAGCACTCCTTTCTAGATTTGATAAATCAATTTACTTTCCATTGCCTGATACAAAAGAAAGAGCAGCGATTCTAGAAAATTATGCATTTCACTTGAATGAAGAAAATCGCTTTGTGATTTCAAGTCTATTAGATGGCTACTCGGGAAGAAATATGAAAGACTTCTGTGATTTTGTAGAGCGTAAATGGGCTTCTGCGATTATCGAAAGAAGCTTACAAGCATCACCCCCACCTTTTGAAGTATATCAGGAAGCCGCAGAGGTGATAAGGAAGAATAGATAGCGGTTAGATAATTTCAGCGAGGCTTATGCTTTTATTGGTCAGAGGAATAGTAAGTTTTTCATCTAGACCATGCGTTGTATGCAATGTGTATTTGCCGCTAATTGGATTTTGAAAAACTTCGATTTTATTATTTTGCAAATCTAAAATCCAATAAGTAGCAATATTAGCCTTTGCATAGATATTTGCTTTGTATAAATCATCCTCGTAAGAGCTAAGAGCAACTTCCACTACAAAGGCTGCGGTTACTGGATGTTTGTCTCCAAAGTCATCATAACTCCCTTCTACAGCCGAGATATCTGGCTCAGGCTCAGAGTCACCAATTGTGATTGGCTTTTCTTGGCGAACAATAATACTTTCGGATACGGCTTGCGCTAAAATATGACCGAGTTTAGTTACAACTTTAGAATGCTTTGGGGAAATAGTCATTTTGTTTACAACAATTCCATGAATGAGCTCTGTATTGCGCGGTAAAATTCCAGTTGCACTTAGCTTATGATATGTCTCAATATCATATCGAAAGGCTTTTTCTGTATACGACTTTTCAAGAACCGCACTCATGGTAACAGTTTAGCAATTATTTTTAAACTTTGTCAAGTGAAAAAAACAACCTGTTAGTTAGGCTAGCTTTACAATCACTACTTCTTTTGAGACTTTATCGACCATTTATTTTTATTTTCTATGTGTAATTCGGATGTATGAAATTTACGCAAACTATCTCGATGTCCAACGCTGATAAATTGAATACCGGAACTTTTAAGAAGGGAATACATCTTATCCTCATTGTCAGAATCAAGAGCACTAGTAGCTTCATCTAGGATTGCAATTTTTTTGCCCGAAAGAATCAGTCTACCAAAGGCTACTCGCTGTTGTTCGCCGAGAGATAGTATATGAGAGAAATCCATCACCCTATCTAAATTATTAATTCTATCTGGAAGAGTTTCTAATCCAATTTTTCCAAGCAAGGTAACAAGCTCATGATCAGAAACTTCGTATGATTCATTTGGATAAGTAAGAACATCGCGAATCGAGCCTATGGGCAAATAAGGCTTTTGCGGAAAAAAGAAAAGCTCTTCTCGCGCAGGAATTAGAATTTGACCTGAGCCACGAGTCCAAAGTCCGGCAATAGCACGAAGGAGAGAACTTTTTCCTACTCCACTTGGTCCTGTGATAAGCAATGATTCATTGGGTTTTAAGACAAGACTTAGATTGGAAATCAATTCATGCTCTCCATCGTAGGTAAATAGCTGTAATCCTCTCAGCTCAATAGCGTTTTCATTTCTAATTTCTATTTTTGTCATGTCTGACTTTCGATTTTCCATTGCTTCTTTTAATTCAGTAAGACGACTAACGTCAGCGAAGAAGACGGTGAGAGTTTCTAAGTTTGATGCTATGAGAAGAAGTGAACCTAGTATAGATCCAAATGCGATAGACGCTTGACTGATTGTGCCATAATTTACTTCTCCTTTGAAATAACTATTTGCAATCAAGATATATGGAAGTGCCCCGACAGTAAATTGAATAATTAATTGAAAGTATCGTAGGCTTGTGCTCACGATAAGTATTCTAAATTTATTTTCAATTACATCTTTTAGATACTTACCTACAGAAGTAAATTCTCGCTTTTCTCCCGAAAAGAATGAAATTGATTCCGAATGCTCTCGAACTCGCATTAAACTATATCTAAAATCCGCTTCTTTTCTATATTGTTCAATATTGAGACGAGAAAGTTTTCTTCCAAAGAAATAAACAGAAACCAATGTAACAAAGGTAGCAATTCCAAGCGTTGCATAAAATAGAATTGTAGAAATATTCCAAAGCATATAAAAATAAGCCATAGAGGTAAAAAAGGATCGAAAGACATCGACGAACAAGTTTAACGTCCTTTCTACAAAAGAACGGATATCATCCGTTATCCGTTGATCGGGATTATCTATTACTCTTTTTTGTTGTAACGCATAGAAAGAATGATTCAAAAAATATTTATCTAAAAAATCTTTGGTCATCCATTCTCTCCAAAATAAAGCAAGATATTGTTGCAGAAAATAATAACTAGAGAAAGTTGTGATCATTATTAGAAAAGTCCCTATCAACCATAAAAGAGATTTATAATATTCTGCCTCATTCTTAGCTTGCAGGTTTTCCATCCATTGTCCGTAAATTTTAGTGTTCTCTACATCAATCCATATTCCGAATGATACAAGTGCTAGTAAAATAAATAGGAGAAAAAAAGCTTTCTTCTTCACTTCCGAGACCCAAAACGGATACGAAAGATAATGTATCTTTCTAAAAATTTCTTTTGTGTTTGCTAGTAGTTGTTTCAAGTTGAGTTCCTTTGTTGTAACATAATACTTCTTTACCTGTATCAAAAAAATTTCACTCAAATACAAAATGTTTAGATGTCCATCCACTCTGTGAATAACTCGTTACACCATTTCGAGTTGAGCCGGTGAAAGTTGATACTCCATCACGAATTATTATCGTAACTTTTCCACCTGTGGCTAATGTTATTTTTCCTGCATGAACGGCAGCAGTGCAAACAGAGGAAAGGTAAATGTATTGATCTACTCCCCATAGATTATTAGCAGTTCCGCCACTAGGGCAATTCAATATAAACCTCTGTCCAATTGCTTGATAAAAACCAAAGAATCCAGTCGTTGTCCATGTTACATTTGGAATTTCTGTGGCTACTCCTGAGTCACCTGGATCAATTATGTTAACAGTATATTCATAGGATTTAGTTACTCCACTGACGATTACGTTGGAAATTTTTATTGTATAAAGAATATCTGATTTGGACGAAGTATTAATTCCAGTTGGAATCCAAACAATAGTATTATCTCCATAGCCGACAGCGATAGGCTCTTTTGAAAGAGATATATTAGAATTATCCGCTGCGGTCATAGTCACTGTAGCATTTGTAAAATCTGCTGCAGGAACAGAAAAAGACCATCTATCAAATACTAATTGTCTTGGGATAAATCCCTTCGGAGGCCAAGATATAAATGTAGGCATAGAGGAAGGATAAGAACTAGCGAAATTTCCAATTACCCACAGAGCATTACTTGTATCCGTATTTCCACTTCCCATTGTCTGCGCTCTCGAATAGAGTATCCATCTTCGATGACCCGCAGCCGTATTGTTTGATCCTGCATCTTGCATATAAGCAGTTATTGCATCAGCAGAATGAGAACCAGCTAAGTTAGAACTACCCGCTGCGTTTGCTCCATCGGATGTATAGCATGTCCAAGTAGAAGGCGGATTGTGATTAAGAGTATTATTCGCTTTCATCATAAGAGCCGCTTCCTGAGTCTTCGAAAAGGTAGTAGTATCCCAACTAACGTTTCCAAGTTCGACTCTATTTCTAAAAAAATTAATCCGATTCAAAGTCTTAGTTTGTGAATCATCAGATGTTGTCCCGGCAATACAACCAGAAACAGAACCAGTCCAACCCAAACTAACAACGGTCGATTGCAGATAATCATTATTATACGTGCTTAAAACAGTGCTTCTATTTTCTGATCCGAGGGAATTTGTCGAACTCGAACGACTGAGTAAAAACAAACCTAAAAATAAGTTTGTGTTATCTTTTTGTTTCTTGGTATTACAATCGAGAATTGATACACATAGCATAATGAGCATAATCCACAAGGCTATTGCTTTTTTGAATGATTTACTTTTCATGTTATTTCCTTTTTATTATTAGTTAGATTTTCTTATTGGCATACAATCTTTCGGATTTTGTTGTTACCACTGTCAGTCACATAAAGAACTCCTAAGCTATCAATCGTTATTCCAAATGGCAAACTAAAAGTAGCCGTAGTTCCTGTTGCATCAATAGAACCAGTCGTGCCAGAGCCTGCTAATGTTGTCACAACACCCGCCGATGTTATTTTACGAATTTTGTTACTGCTTGTATCTGTTACATACAAATTCCCAGAACTATCAATCGTTACTCCAGACGGCAAACTAAAAGTAGCCGCAGTTCCTGTTGAATCAATAGAACTAGCTATGCCAGAACCTGCTAATGTTGTTACTACACCTGCTGATGTTATTTTACGAATTTTGTTACTGCTTGCATCTGCTACAAACAAATTTCCAGAACTGTCAACCATAACTCCACGAGGCAAATTAAAACTAGCAGCAGTTCCTGTTGCATCTGTAGATCCAGTTGTGCCAGAGCCTGCCAATGTTGTCACTACTCCCGCAGATGTTATCTTACGGATTTTGTTAATTCCTGTATCAGCTACAAACAAATTCCCCGAACTATCAATTGTTATTCCAAATGGAGAACTAAAAGTAGCCGCTGTGCCGGTTGCATCAAAAGAACCATTTGAACCAGAGCCTGCTAATGTGGTCACAACGCCTGCTGATGTTATTTTGCGAATTTTGTTACTGCTTGTATCTGCTACATACAAATTCCCAGAATTATCAGCCGTTACTCCGTATGGAGAACTAAAAGTAGCCGCAGTTCCTGTTGAATCAAAAGAACCAGCAACGCCGGAACCTGCTAATGTTGTTACTACACCTGCTGATGTTATTTTACGAATTTTGTTACTGCTTCTATCAGCTACAAACAAATTCCCCGAACTATCAGCCATTACTCCGCTCGGCAAATTAAAAGTAGCCGCAGTTCCCGTTGCATCTGTAGAACCAGCAACACCAGATCCCGCAAAGGTAGACACTGTTACTGTTGTTTTAGTTGGATCAGAGCAACCTAAAAGTGCTGGCGTTGTAGTCGTTGATTGGCTTGACGCAACTGACGCAATCTTTCTGATTTTATTATTTCCCGCATCGGCTACATATAAATTGCCGGAAGTATCGAAAGCTAAGTATTCGGGATTGCTGAAACTTGCTGTAGTGCTTGTTCCATCTGCACTCCCTGTTACCCCCGTACCTGCAATCGTCGATACAATTCCAGAAACATCAATCTTACGAATTTTATTTCCGCTCTTATCTGCTACATATAAATTTCCGGCGGTATCTAGTGTTATCCCATCTAGACTATTAAAACTCGCTGTTATTCCTGTTCCATCGTCTTTACCAGAACTACCAGACCCAGCTATAGTTGTTACAACTCCAGATGCCGTAATTTTTCTAACTTTGTTATTTCCACTATCACCAACATATACATTGCCGCTTAAGTCTACAGCTACACCTCTCGGCAAATAAAAACTAGCCGCTGTTCCTGTTCCGTCTAGACTACCAGCATTTCCAGAACCAGCAAAAGTTGTTACAACGCCTAATGAAGTAATTTTTCGTATTCTATGATTTCCACTATCACCTACATATAAATTGCCGGCTGTATCAATTGTAATTCCATCCGGATAATTAAAACTAGCCGCTGTTCCTGTCCCATCAGAACCTCCAGAGAATTCTGATCCTGCAAGGGTTGTTACAACTCCTGCGCTTGTTATTTTACGAATTTTATGACCATAGTAATCGCATACATATAAATTTCCTGTGCTATCAAAAACTAATCCTGCTGGACCATAGAGGCTTGCACTTGTTCCCGTTCCATCTATACTACTAGAATTTCCAGACCCAGCAAAGGTTGTTACGATTCCTGATGCAGTAATTTTACGAATCTTATTTGAATTCAAATCAGCAACAAACATATTCCCAGATTTATCGAATACAACTCCATCCGGATAACTAAAACTAGCCGCTGTTGCTGTTCCGTCTGTGCTTCCTCCAGCGCCAGATCCAGCAAAGGTTGTTACAGTGAATTCTTGCGTATTAAGGCTCGCACCAATGTATAACTCAGCCGATGACACTGTAGAATTTGAATTATCTGTAAGACCTCCAACTATTAGGACATTTCCGTTTCCAAGTAATGTCCCTGTATGAGCTACTCGAATGGATTTCATATTTCCAGCACTTGCAAAAGTTCCAAGCGTTTCATCATATATTTCTCCATCTGCCAAATATCCATTATCCGCAGATCTTCCACCGGTTAATAATATTTTTCCATTCGGCAGAGTTACTGCAATCTGTTCACTTCTACCTGTTCCCATTGCTCCAGTAGTCGAGAATACATTTGCGGTTGGATCATATACTTGTGCATTGACGAGAGTGCTCGTTGAATTTTGTCCTGCAATCAAGACTTTGCCAGAAGAAAGTGTATTTGCAGTATGGTTAAATCTGGAAAGATTCATGCTGCTACTAATTAAAGTAAATATTCCTGTTGTAGGATCATATACTTCTGCGCTTGATAAATTTGTAGTTAGATTCGCACCACCGGATACTAATACTTTTCCTGAACTCAATAATATGGCATTATGGGTTAATCTCGCTAGATTCATACTACCCGTAGCGGTAAATACACCAGTAGCCGGATCATATAACTCTGCAGTTGCATATACCGTTGTATTGCCTATACTCGAGCGATTACCTCCACCGGTTAATAATACTTTACCGTTTTGTAATACTGTCGCGGTATGAAGGTATCTTGGAGAAGTTGTAGAAGTTCCACTCGTAAAACTTCCTGTAGTGGGATCATACAACTCTGTGCTAGACATTGTTCCGCTTGAACTATTGTATCCGCCTACAATTAAAATTTTACCAGTATTTAAAAGTGAGGCTGTATGCTTCTCTCTGGCTAAGTTCATAGATCCAGTAAGAGTAAACTTACCCTTAGTAGGATCATATAATTCTGCGGAAGAACGATAGCCGCCGGAGTTACTGTATCCGCCCGCTATTAAAACATTTCCATTGCTTAATAATGTTGCTGTATGATTGTATCTTCCTTCATTTAGACTTCCGGTTAGGGAGAAATTAACCGGTGGCAAATTAGGATTACCCAGCATATATTGAAGCCAAAAAATAGGAGTCATTGGATCGGTCACATTATTCAGATTAGCCTTACATACAGTGCTAATACTTAAAAGGAAAATCATCAGAACTAGATTTCCAATAGCTTTAAATGCATTTCGTCTAAATTGGTTTTTTATATTAATGTTTACCATACATGTCTCCATCCAAGAGTATAATTTGTTTCTCTATTATTCGCATAAGAATTTCCACTGACTACAGGAAAGTTTTCAACCTTTGTTTGAAAGTCAAGTCCTGACTTTGGTTGCGGATGATTGGAACTAGCCGATGTAGTTGGTTTTGAAAATGCAATTAAATCGATTATATTCAGTGCATATAAGCCTACAAATAAACCTATCGCCAAAGTAGTATTTTGTGCTGCACCGGTATAATCCTGTCTGAGCTTGCCAAATTCAGAGGCAGAATCATAGACCAAGAAATCAGTTACCATTTTTGCTTCTGCTGGCGAAGAGGCAAATCGCTGTATGACCATATAATTTAAATAAGTTAGCCCATGGGAATGCTGATATGTTTTTTGTGCTATACCTAAATTTACAGATTGGACGGCAATGTTTGCAAGTAAGAGCCATGCACTAATGTTTAGAATAAGACCCTTACCACTACTAGGATCTCTTGCTAATTGTCTAGTGCCCGGAAATGCGATCATGTATGTGAGACTACCAGAATTTTTTTCACTGACTGCTCTTGCTTGTTTAGCTTCCTTTTCGACGGGACTTATTTTTTTACTTGGAATAAATAAAGTAGGAAAAGGTCCTTCCGAAGTAATAATAACTTGTGGTTTATTAGAGGTCTGCTTTGCATCCTCTGCGACTAATTGGATACTTAGTAAAAATATTAATATTAAGACTAATTTCATTATTCCACTCCATTCTTGACTGTTCTTAGATTTATAAAAATTGGTTTGCCTGGATCTACCTTTACTTTGAAGTTTTCGGTTCTAGACTCACTATTATCCGTTCCAAATACTTTAAAGCTGAAATCATAGTCTCCAGCTTCAAGGAATACTCTCTTGACTTGAAAGTTAGAAGGTAGTAGTCTCCAGGATCTAGTATCTGGTTTTACTATTGCACCTGCAATTTTGCCTGCTGCAAATCCAAACGCTGAATCATACGCTGCTTGTGCAGCTAATTTGCATATACTACCTCCTATTGCTCCTAACCTATCGCATTCATTCTTTGCTCTATCAAATGTTGACTGTGCGGCTTTCTTGGCAACTTCGGCAGCAATCATTGCGACTACAGCCTTGGTGGCTATAGAGGCTGCATTCTTTTTAACTTTAGCCTCATAATTCTCGTTAAAATTTTTCATTGCAATCTCTGAATAATCAGTAATAGATTCCATCTTACCGACTGACGTTCCATTAATAAAGATTTCTTGCGAAAGAGGGTTTAATTCTTTCATTTGAAATTCTGGTATTGGATTCTCTGCTTGCCCGATTGCATACAGAACAGCGGAGGGAGTTAAGTTCATATCACCTATATTTTGTTTATTCAATTCTAACTGAATCATTTGAGATAAAATTTCTCTAAATACCGGCTCATCTCCTATCTTTCCTTTTGATTCTCTTGCTGCTGCCATACCAGCTTGATTGATTACGACAATTTCGCCCATTTTTTTATTAAATGGAATACTCTGTAGATTTTTATCGTAAGAAGCTAATAGCTGTTTTCCGGCAGAATACTTTGCTTGATCTCCAGCATTTTTTTCTTTAACGGCTAACATATATCTTTCTGCAAGCACGGTATCTGATTTCCCTAAAATCTGTTCAATGTTTTTCCATTCAACGCGAGAATCATTGTATTTGCCTTGCTCTTCGCTAATGATTGCATCCATATAGCGTGCGATCACTATTTGTTTGTATTTTGCATCTGTGCCTTTCATAGAAGTAAGTTCAAAGTTTACTTTCTTAAATGCTCTCTTTGCATTTTCCAAATCATTTAATAGTGCATAATTTAACGCTATATAGAATTTAAGAATTACAATTTCAAAACTTTCCGCTTCAAAATTATTCCATGAATCATTTAGCACAAAACTAGCAGTAGACGCTGTTACACTTGTCTTCTGACTATCTACAATTTCTTCGGCTTCTTTGAAAATTACATTGCTCTTATTGTAATCACCCATCGTATGTGCAACAATTCCGGCCTCTAGAAGATGAAGCAGTCGATCTCTCGAAGAAGATTCACTCACATCATTTCGGTATGAATCCAGGGACGATTGGAAATCGCCATTTAAAAAAGCATTTTCCTTGGATTGTTGATAGCCACGAGTAGATTCTGAGCTACTTGAACAATTGGCCATTAGGCTCACTAAAATTAGAAACAGGTAAAGAGGTTTCATGTTGTTATCCTTTAATTGAAATTATCTTCCGCAAATAGATGCAGACTTACACGCGGTTAGGCTACCATAGCAGGATGAACTAGCTGAACAGGAATAGGGAGCACTTGAAGAACAACCATAAGTGGTTCCATAATAACTGCAGGTAGAGTTTCCAGAGCCTCCGCAAAGAGAAACAGATGCACAAGATGAATACGATGCATAGCAGGATGAACTTGCATAACAAGAATAAGGAGTGCTTGCAGAGCAACTTGAATAAATGCCAGATGTATTGCAGAATCCGCTACTCGTAGTAGTGGTTGTAGTTGTCGAAGTTGTTCCCGTAGAGCTTGAACCAGTTGAACCACCTCCCGTTGGACTTGCCAGTGGCGGCAAACCATTAGTTGTCAGTATTTTTAACAAAGCAAAGTTATTTACTTTTTTATCTCCATCATACGGCTTACGATCATTACACGATAAAAGCATAACAACTAAGGCTGTTAGCCCAATCCGTATACAGTGGATTTTTATTTTCTGTTTATTTTTTAATCTCATACTTCATCCCTCTCAACTTAATAATGAGATTCATTATAACCACAAAATTCCTTTGTCAAGGGTTCGAGAACGAACGGTAGTATTTGGGAACAAGCGGTAAAAGGAGACTAAACAAAGCCTAAATAATCTCTGCTAGACTAACAGTTTTTATTAAAAATAGGGACTGTGTAAAAACATTCTTTTTACCACGAAGAGCACGAAGGACACGAAGAAAAAAACAAAATTTCCTAGGAAATTTTAACCTTCGCGAACTTTGTGTTCTTCGTGGTTTATTAAAATCTTTGTTTTTACACAACCCCGATACAAAGACTTGTTACCTAAGAGCCACATAGAAGGGACGTAAAAGCCACTTCATTGCCCTTTTCGGCTTCTATGTCGCTTTTATGTTACTCTTAGATTGCCTTTAGTTGTAAGGTTATACAAAAGCTAGTTAAACTTTTGGTAAAAAAGTTTTTACAATATAGTCAGGCGGAAAAGCAAAAGCGATACATGAGAACAAGATTTACAAGAAGACTAAACTACAGTTTAAATAATCTCAGCGAGACTAATAGATCTATTGGTAAGAGGTAAAGGGATTTTTTCTTCTAGAGTGTGGGTGGTGTGTAATGTGTATTTGCCGCTTTCGGGATTTTGGAAGGCTTCGATTTTGTTGTTTTGTAAATCTAGAATCCAGTAGATGGAGATATTCGCGCTTGCGTAGATGTCTGCTTTAAGTAGGTCGTCTTCGAAGGAGCTAAAGGCAACTTCAACTACGAAGGCTGCGGTTTCGGGGTGTTTGTCTCCAAAGTCGTCATGGGTTCCGGATATCGTAGAAATATCAGGCTCTGGCTCAGAGTCTCCAATTGAGATTGGACTTTCCTGGAGCACGATAAATCTTTCTTCGATTACACTGGTTAGAATATCACGGAGCTTGTTCACGACTTTTCTGTGTTTTGGGGAAATTGTCATTTTGTTTATGATGACTCCATGAATGAGTTCAGTATTGCGCCCAATCGCACCAGTCGCACCTAGCTTGTGGTAAGAATCTAAATCATACCGTAAGGCTTTATCTTTATACGACTTTTCAAGAATTGCGCTCATACTTAAGCTACCTTGAGCCTACTTTTCGTTCTTGTCAATAAAAAAATGGAACTACTCGACTGCGAACAATGGTTTACAAATAAGGATTTTACTGTCACCTCGAACATGCGAAGGCAAAGGTCGGCGAAAGCCAACAATGTCATTAAGTTAAGGATTATACAGTCATTTCGAACCTACGAAGGTGTTGGATTTGCGAATAAGCAAATGGGTGGACACATCAGTTTGTGCGAAGTGTGAGAAATGACCTTGTATCCGATAAGATGTCCTTTACTCATCTCCGGTCTAGCTCCGCTTATTTAGCCGCTATAGGTCCGGTCTAGTGTCGGTTAGAAACCGCTTAAGAGCGGATCTATAAGCGTAACTGGAGCGGCTATGAGTAAACGTTAACTAAAAGGATGGTAAAAGCCCACCATAATTTTCGAAAAATACTTTACACGTTAGGCACTAGAGGGAAATATCGGTTTACCATGAAACCTGCATGTTTAAGAATATCCTTTCATTTGCACCTAATATTATTACTTGCGCCTATCGTTTCTCTCTTGGCAGAACCTCCAACTATTACACTTCATGAATCAGAAGGCACCTATTTTCTAATGGAGAATGCCGATTACCTCCTAGACAAAGAAAAGACGGCTAACCTAGAGTATGCGAAAAAAGAAGAAGCGAGGTTCCAACCAATAGGGAAATACTTTACTATTATAATAGAAAATACGGGAGTTTGGATCAAGTTCAAAATTAAAAATGGAGAGGATAAGAAGCAAGAATGGATCGCGGTTCCATCATTCACTTTTTTAGGGGAAAAATTCATTCTCCACCAGGCTTGTAGTGGCAAACTAGAAGTATTCTCTGCTGGTAGATCAATTCCAGAAATAGAAAGACGAGTCTATCGAAAGCATTCCCTTCATTCTTTTTTGATTTCCTTAGAACCAGGGGAAGAATGCAGTCTCTACCTTTATATGGAAGATAGAAATTTTAATTTACTAAATCTTATTCTACAGGATAAAGAAAGTTATTCGAATTATGAGTATTCTCTTTCTATGTATCTTGGGGCTTTCATTGGAATTGGATTAATGCTATTCTTCTACAATCTTTTTTTGCTTTTCTTCACCAAAGACAAAGCATATTTTTATTATATTCTATTTGTTTTTATACATATCACTTATCAAACTATATACTATAGAGTTTTAAATGAGTATAATATTATTTATTCGGAATCATTTTTAAATTTTTGGATATCTACCGGTTTTTGTTTTGTTGCGCCTTCCTTAATTTTATTTACAAATACACTTTTACAGTTAAATGATAAATATCCAAAAGTAAATATATTATTTAAACTTATAATTGCTATCAATTTACTAGCCTATATTCCAATGGTAATCTGGGGATTTGAAGCAACAACTCACTCTACAACATTTCTAATTACAATTTTCCTACTTCCTTATGTTGGGATTAAAGAATGGATGCGAGGAAATCGTTCCGCAAAGTATTTTACCATTGCATGGCTTACCTATTGTATCTTTGTATCCGCAGGATATTTAAATGGACTCATGCATGTTCCCGTTTCCTGGAAGTATTCCTATCTTATGTTCTATCCAATCCTATTTGGCTCTGCTCTAGAGATGACTCTATTTTCCTTAGCGTTAGGCGATCGATACAACCAAATCCAGAAACGAAATGAATCGCAGACACTCCAGCTTTTAAAAGAAAAATTAAATTTAGAAGAAGAGCGGCATACAAGGCGTAAACTGGAAATGAACTTACTCAAGACCATCATTCAACCTCATTTTCTAATAAACTCTCTCAATTCTCTTGTTGGGCTAATCTGGGAAAGCCCCAAGAAAGCCGCTGATATGATTGTCGCTTTAGGTGCCGAGGTTCGTAATATCCTGGAAATTCCAGATGTCAAAGAAGTAACTCTTGCCAAAGAATTAGAATTTTGCGATGCTTATTTAAAAATCATGTCTCTTCGTTTAGAGGAAAACTACGCGTTATCCACAAAGGACCTAAGCGGAGACGAGAAAGTTCCTCCTCTTTTGTTTCACACTCTCATCGAAAATGCATTTACCCATGCCAAAGGAAATTACTCTGGACTCAAATTTCATTTGCGTAAAGAACTCACAACTGATTCCCTACTCTATACTTTTACTTCCACCTCCTCCGAGAAAAATTCTACTCCCTCTAACCGCATCGGCATCGGCACAAAATACATCCAAACCGCACTCGAAGAATTTTCCCCCGGTAGATGGAATGTCGATCAATTCTATGACAATGGACTTTGGGTTGTAAAAGTCGATGTGAAGAATGGTTAATTTTTCGCTTGAGAAATTTCTTAATCAGTTTTATTATAGAGATATGGAAGAAATGCAAATCACTTTAATCAAGAAAACAATCAAAGATTTTTTTCCTGATTCGGAAATTATGCTTTTTGGATCTCGTGCCCGCAAAGAAAGCAACTCAAAAAGTGATTATGATATATTAATCAAAATATCCGAAACACTATCTATTCGTGAAAAAGTAACTCTATCCGAAAAAATTAGAAAAGTATTAGCTCAATCAAAAATTGATTCTGACATCATTATAAAAACCGAAGCCGAACTTCAAAAACAAAGTAAATTACATGGTCATTTAATTCGCAGTATTATGAATGAGTTAATTCCTGTATGAACCAAGATAAAAAGCAAAATATTCTAAATTGGTTTGCAAAAGCTGATGAAGACTTAGAGCGTGTCTGAGAAGATATTATTCTATTCATAAAAGCTAAGCTCCAAGAGCCTCAAATATCCTTTTCAGACAGGCTCTTATATGCAACAGAAATTTTATTTAAGCATGATCCCAATTTCGTTCTAAATGTTATTGGCTTTCATTGCCAACAATCAGTAGAAAAATATTTAAAGGCATTTTTAATTTTTAAGGAGCACGATTTCGATTACAAACATAATCTAAATTACCTTCTCAATTTATGCTCTGACTTTGACACAGAATTTAAAAACATTGACGTTGGTAATCTAAGTAGGTTTGCAGTAGATCAACGTTATCCTGACGAAGCCTATGAACCAAACATAGAAGAAGCATCTGGATATTTAGAAATTGCTAAAGCAATAAAAAAGTTAGTGCGAAGTAAAATTGTTTTTTAAAACGATATTACCGTTTGTTCCCAATTTTGACCGTTCATTCCCGAACCCTTGACAAATGAAAATTATGGTGTAAAAGCTTACTACTTAGGACACTATGAAAGATTCAAAACAAGAAAATAATTCCCTGCTCAAAATATTAATAATAGAAGACGAGCCTGTATCTGCCAGATTCATAGAAGCAAGAGTCAGACAGTATTTTGCAAAAAAGAAAATATCTATCTTTCACGAAAAGAGTTTACTCGGGGCAGAAGCATTTTTAGAAGAAAAAGAAGTCGATTTGGTTTTACTCGATCTCCAACTTTACGGAGAAGACTCATTATCCGTTGCAGAGAATTTAAAAAATCACAATACGCAAATCATTATTATCTCCGGTCGTCTCGAAAAAGCAATCGACGCATTTGAATTTTCCGTTCTTGATTTTGTTCCAAAACCAATCGACGAGAATCGACTTTTTTTAGCTCTAGAGAAATTCAAAGAAAAGACCAAGTGGAAAAAAAACGGAAAGTATCTTCTCTGTAAGACGGATGAGGAAATTAAACTTTTACCTTTCTCCGAAATCACCTATCTAAAAGGAGAAGGAAAGAAAACAATCATCCATTCCAAAAAACAGCCCCCGATTACTCTGAAAAAAAACCTAAACGCAGTCAGCCAAAATCTTCCCGAAAATTTCTATCGAATCCACAAAGCCTATATTACTAGGATTGAGTATATTGATTCTATTCGCCTAAAACCCGAAACCCTTGCCGTCTTAAAAAACAAACAGACCATTCCCATTTCCAGAAGAATGCTAGTCGAACTACAAAACATACTTTAATCTTATTTATATGCCTCTGTGGCTATCCATATTCCCCTATTCTAAGCTTTTCTAGCCTAATTCTAAAAATAAACAGTAATTTTTTTTACAAAGCTAAATTAAGTTTGCAAAAGACCGATAATTTATAAAGGATAATACTTTACATATTTCCTATCGTAATTACTATTATCCAAAAAGAAATCGAATGAAGATTTAAGGAAGAATGACTTTATGAAATTGATTACAATCCTAGTTTTTTTAATGAGTGCCAGCCTGTTTTCCCAAGCAAAAGATACAGCGGGTAGCGGCGGCGATACGGGCAAACACCCAGGCGATCCTGAACTTCTAAATGGACAAAGCTCTATACAAGTAAATGAAACAGAAGAAGCTCTCGATAAGCAAATTACTTTTATAAATGACCGTTTAAAAAGACACACAAAGCTTTTTAGAACAAGAGTAGAAGCTTTGCCTGGAAAAACTGTTTTATACAAGGGAACTGAAAAAGATGGTGATTGCGTAGCTGCACCTGATAGCAAACAAACTGACCCTGCAAACAATTGCATTAGATTAGAAGTTTTTGATTTTGTTAAATCAGAAGAAGGAAAGACTGACTTGAACCTCGGTGCAAGAAGCAAATATATCATTCTTTTCTACGAAGGTGCTGGTTGGGCAGAAGATCCAATGAAAGAAGCTCCAAAGCCAATCAAAATGATCAAAAGCAAAATCATCTTAAACCAATTCAAAGAAACTGATCTCAAAATTTCTGAAGTAACTGATGGTGCTCCTCACGTTGAAAACGGAAAAGCTGGCGACACAGTAAAACCGCACGACGAAAAAATCACTGTTTTCTACCAACATGATGGTCTTCCAATGAGAGACCCTAAAGGTGTTCCGTTTCCTGAGCAAAAAGATCGTAAAGGTTATGGTCTATACAAACTAGCTGATGTTGAAAACACAAAGACTAACCCAACTAAAAACGTTTTCAAACAAACCTACTACATAAAGCACTTGATTCAATTTGATAAACTCTTCACTTCTATCTTTGATTCAAATGACAACAGAGCAAACAAACGTTACAAAGAAAGCAACCAAGTTCTCAAAAGTTCTTTGGTATATTAATGATTGATGGGGCGAAGTGAGATATATTCGCTCTTGTCCTGCTTGTAATACCGAATTAAGATTCCCACTCGACATGGGAATCTTGATTATCACCTGTCCTAATTGTTCAACCTCTTTTAGAATGGATCCCGATGATCCAAAGACTTACCTCTCCGGCAACTTTGACTTAACTCCACATAAAAATCCACCTAGATATAAGATTCCTTTCTTAGATTCTCTTTCTTCTTACTTTCGCTCTCATAAAGACATTCGCTTTTTAATTCCTTTGTTTCTATTTCTAATTCTTCTTTTAAACATCATTAAGATTTACAATACACCCACCGAGCCTAGCAAAGAAGAAAAAGAAAGTGAAGAATTCTTCCAAGACCCGGAAACAGACCCTACTCCCAAACCAGAAACTCGTCCTCCTGGTAGTGAGCCTTCTGTAGAAATTTAAACTCCATGAATCGAATCATTTTAGAAGAGCAGGAATTAATCAGTCATTCCCTATTCCGCCTTGATTCTAGAAAATCCAATCATATCCTAAAAACCCTAAAGTCTCAAATTGGCGATAGACTAAAAGCCGGCTTACTGAATGTATCCATCGGCACAGCAATCATTCATTCGATTGATACCGAAAATCGCGAAGTTCTAATTCGCTATGAAGAGGAAACCAAGGATTTGACGCATAGCGCTCTTTCTGGCATACGAGTATTTTCCGCAATCCAAAGACCTCAGACTGTTAAGAAAATGATTCATCTATGTGCCAATTGCGGAATTCCAGAATTATACTTCTTTCCTTCTGAGAAATCAGAATTCTCTTATTTACATTCCTCCATCTGGACAGACAGAAATTTACTCGATGAGATTATTCTAGGACTAGAACAAGGCGGCAGAGTCATCGCTCCCAAGATTCAAGTCCTAAAGAATAAGTATCGAATCAAAGAGCATCTAACGGACAGTAGCCGCTTTCTACTAGACTTCAACCACAAGTATCTCACTGAACTATCCTCTGATTTATATCTAAAAGATTCCATTCAAATAGTCCTAGGACCAGAGTCAGGCTTAATCGCCGAAGACATAGATTACTTTTTAAGCCTAGGCTTTCAAAATATTTCAGTCTCTGAAAATATTCTTAGAAGTGAAGTAGCACTCACGTTTTTCTAGCACAGATAGAACTACTAAAACGCAGTTCCGCCTGAGAAGAAAATCATTTGTTCGTCTTTTGCTTTGAATTGATTGGTGTCACTATCAAGAACCCAGCGGCGTCTGTTTTGTAGTTTGAGAGTTAAAGGACCTAGATTGATAGCAACTTCAACGGCACCCTGGGCTTTGTCGTCTACTTTAAAAGCTTCGGTGTTTTTATCGAATCCCTTCTTGGTATAAAAAGCAGAAAAGCGGAAGAGTGTTCCGAAAGGGATATAGGCACCTAAGAATACGCGTGAGTTGTTCTTGCCTTTGTAGTCTTCGTAGTTTACTTCAAAGCCAACTTTGTAGATGTTGACGATGAATGTATTGAAATAGCCTTTTACGGTAGTTCCATCTGTAGGTTTGTTTTGTAGGGCTTCGTATTTTGTGTAAGGAAAGCTTGTATCTAAGTTTACCTGGTAGCGTTCGATTTCGTAGAAAGAATCGAAATACATGGGAATATAATTGGAACTCATACTTCTAAATTCAGGACGAATGATTACATTGATTTCCTTTGTGCCTATCTTTGTGATTACACCATAATGTCTACCGAGAGAATTCGGAACGTTCTTAATTCGATTGTAATCGGCATACGGGGTTAATTCAAAAGTATCCGTGCTGATAATTTTAAATTCTGCGTCATACCCTTCTATGCCTTGTTTACGGTTTGATTTTACTTTTGCGTTATTGGTTTTATCAAAGCGGATACTTCCTGTTGTATCCAAGTCAAGTGCGGTAGGTGCTGTTCCATCATAGGCAGAAGTATAACCAATTGCAAAGCGATTGAGATCAAATACTTTGTTCGGAGCAGCTTCTTCGTTATCAAAGACTCGCTCCTTCTTAGGGGCTGTCTTTTCTACTTCTTTTTTTTCGCCCGTCTTTGGATCTGTTTCGACTTCTACATAACGCTCTTCTTCTTGTGAGGAATTAATTTCTTCATTTACTTTCTTTCTTCCTACATCATCTAGAACGTTTCCATTAGCCGCAAGCATGGCAATATTCTTTTTGCCTGATACTAAGTCCATGATTCCAGTAATAATTCCATAAGGGCGAATGTATCCTCTTCCTGCATTGACTTCTTTTCTGTCGTAAATGGAGTTAGTAAAAACTTGCACTCCACCGTAATCAGTATTGATATCTGCCATGACACCTAATTTGTATACGTCTACCCGCTGGTTATTTACATAGCGATTAATGATTGTTCCGTGACCGATGTATCCATCATACATCCTACCTACGAATAGAGAGTAAGTAATTTCTTTTGGTTTGTAGACTCCGTAGTTTCCAACCCAGATATTGTTTAGAATTCTCTGATAGTCTGATTTGGAATCGTAATCAATGGAACGAATCTGTCCTACTTTTGCCCCCGGCGTCTTAGGATCTGCATCATTTAGCAAAATATTCACGGGAAGCTGCATGGAGAATCCCCATTTATTATCGAAGTTCATATTGAGACCCGGTGCCAAATACAAATAAGTGTCTTTGTTGTATTGGTTGATACCAAAATCATAGGTAAATGTATCGGATGTGGGGCGACTATTGACTCCAGGCGGAGTCCACACCTGACCAAATAGATTAAATGAAAATAAATAGAGGCTTAGAATAAGAAGTAGTTTTTTTTTCATAGGAAGTTGTTTATCGAATACAATATTAAAAGTGAAAAGCCGAATATGAGTTAGAAAGATAATTTAATTCATGAGCTTAGCAACAAAAAAATAAATATTTTCTGAAAAATTAAAAATCACTTGCATGTAAAATAAAGGATGACTGAAATATCCTGATTATTAAAAAAGAGTTCTAGGTTATAAACTTAGGCGTTTTAATTTTCCGAAAAAAGAGGGAACGATGGATAATAACAATAATAAATTATGGGATTTAATGGATCGAGAACCAATTATAAACAAAGAAAATCTCGAAAAAGCATTTGCGCATCATTTAGAATATACAGTCGGAAAACACCGAAATAATACTACCAAACAAGACATTTACGAAGCTCTTAGCTTTACAGTGCGCGATATAATCGTTGATCGCTTAAATGAAACCCAATCTAATTACAGAGCCAAGAATCCAAAAAGAGTCTATTACCTCTCACTAGAATTTTTGATTGGTAGAACTCTTTCCAATGCGATGATCAATTTAGGATTACAGGATTTACTCATTGATGTTCTAGATGGTTTCGGATATGATTTACATGAAATCGTAGAATACGAGCCCGATGCAGGACTAGGAAATGGTGGTTTAGGAAGACTTGCGGCTTGTTTTATGGATTCTCTCTCCACTCTCAATCTTCCCGGTTATGGTTACGGGATTCGTTATGAGTATGGAATCTTCAATCAACAAATAGAAAACGGCTCTCAGATTGAAAAGCCAGATGCATGGTTACAAAAAAGTGGTAATCCATGGGAAATCATTCGACACGAAGTAGTATATCCCGTTCATTTCTACGGACATGTGGAAACTAAGATTGACCCAACCGGAAAACTCATGTCAGTATGGATTCCGCTTGAAACGATAGTCGCCGAAGCTCATGACTATTCTGTTCCGGGTTACAACACGACTACTGTAAATAACCTTCGTCTCTGGGTTGCAAAAGCTTCCGAAGAATTTAACTTCGATTATTTCAACCATGGAGATTATTTAAAAGCAGTTGAAGACAAACAAAAAACAGAAAACATTTCTAAAGTTCTGTATCCAAACGATACAACAGAGCAAGGAAAAATTTTACGTCTCAAGCAACAATACTTCATGGTGGCTTCTAGCCTACTAGACATCATTAACCGCTACAAACGTTTTAATACAGACTTTACTCGTTTTCCTGACGAAGTAGCGATTCAATTAAACGATACTCATCCTAGTATTGCAATTCCTGAACTCATGCGTATTCTCATGGACGATGAAAAACTAGAATGGGCAGCAGCTTGGGACATTACTACAAGAGTATTTGCTTATACCAATCACACCGTGTTACCAGAAGCATTGGAGACATGGAAAGTCAGTCTAATCGAGTTTCTCCTCCCAAGACATGCACAAATTGTTAACGAGATTAACTATCGTTTTTTAAATGAAGCACGCTCTTCAGGAAAATTAAACGAGCACGAAATCATGCAAGTATCTGTTTTCCATGAAGGACCTGATAAACTATTGCGTATGGCTAATCTCGCTGTAATTGGAAGTCATAGTGTAAACGGAGTTGCCGCTCTTCACTCGGATCTATTAACAACTCTTGTATTCCCTGCCTTCTACAAACTCTGGCCTGAAAAATTCAACAATAAGACAAATGGAATTACCCAGAGAAGATTTTTACTTAAGGCTAATCCACAATTATCCGCTTTAATCGCAAGTCGTATTGGAGATGACTTTGCTACTGATCTTAAGAAGTTACGCGGTTTAGAAGCATTTGCCGCTGATCCAGACTTTGAATCAGAATGGAGAAGAATCAAAAAAGAAAACAAAGAACGTCTATCTGCGATTATCCAACACGATACAGGAATTATAGTAGATGTGAATTCTATCTTTGATGTTCAGATCAAGCGTTTTCATGAATACAAGCGCCAACTTCTAAATATCCTCCACGTGATTGGTTTATATATCCGTATTCAGGAAAATCCTTACAAAGAAGTAGTTCCTAGAACTTTTATCTTTGCAGGAAAAGCAGCACCTGGATATTATATGGCTAAGTTAATCATTCGATTTATCAATGCAGTAGGAACTGTAGTAAACAATGATCCAAAAGTAAACGGAAGACTAAAAGTTGTATTCCTTCCAAACTACCGAGTATCTCTTGCAGAGAATATTTTTCCAGCGAGTGATTTGTCCGAGCAAATATCTACTGCTGGAACAGAGGCAAGTGGAACAGGTAATATGAAGTTTGCGCTCAATGGCGCTTTGACTGTTGGAACACTCGATGGGGCTAACGTAGAGATCATGGAAGAAGTAGGCGAAGAAAATATTTATATCTTCGGTCTCAAAACTCCAGAAGTGCAGGACTTAAAGGCACGGGGTTACCACCCATGGGACTTCATCAACAAAAGCGACGAATTACAAAGAATACTCACACTGATCAAAGAGAATTTCTTCTCTATGTCCAATGCGAATCTATTCCGTCCTATCTATGACAATTTAGTGAATCAAGATAATTATTTACTCATGGCTGATTTCGATTCATACTCAGCCTGTCAGCGGGTAATATCAAACGAATTCAAAGACCAGGCACTTTGGACAAAGAAATCAATTTTGAATGTAGCGAGAATTGGAAAGTTTTCTTCTGATCGCACCATCCAAGAATATGCAGATCAAATTTGGAATGTGAAACCAGTAGATGTGAAAAGCCCATCATTAAAATATCAAATACATAAAAAATAAAGGAAGAGAGTGAGACATGTTGGAAATTTTGAAAGAAGTAAATGAGTTTATCGACAAAAGGGAAACAGAGGGTAATTTAGATAAGGCGATCAATAAGCTTTTAGAATTGAAAGCAACGAATCCAGATATGGATATCATTTGCGGAAAATTATCTAGTGCTTATTTTTACAAAGGTCTTTTCGAAACAGCAAATTCAAAAAAGCAAGAGCTATACTATGAACATGGTGTGAACTATGGAAAAGAAGCCATCACGATGAATCCAAAAGCGATTTACGGTAACTTCTGGTATGCCTCTAATGTTGGTATGCTTGGTCTTTGCCGTGGGATGATGGCTTCTCTCTCATCTATTGACCCGATGAAACGAAGCTATGAAATAGTTCTGAAAGAAAATGAAAAGTTTTTCTTTGGCGGACCTCACCGTGCATTAGGTAGAATCTATCACCAAGCACCGGGCTGGCCTATATCTGTTGGAAACAAAACAAAAGCCCTACAACATTTAGAAAAAGCAGTTGAGTTAGGACCTGATTTTTTCAACAACAGACTCTACCTTGCTGAGATTTACATTGATATAGGACAAAAGAACAAAGCAAAAGAGCAACTGGAATGGATGGTTAAGAGAGATCCAAAACCAGAACATCGTGTGGAAGACATAGGCTACAAAGAAAAAGGAATTGAAATTCTAGGAAAATACTTCTAGGAGTTTAGTTATCCGTCACCTCGAACATGTGTAAGAGAAAGGCGCGACAACACAGGAAAACCGTGAGAGGTCTATTTTGCTTAACGATATCGTGTTATTGTCAAATAGATTTCTCACCCCAATTTTAATTGCATTGCCGTAAATCTAGCAGTAACGCGGGGTTCGAAATGACCGATTCAAATCTAAAGAGTATACTTTAAATGTTTTTATCTCAGCGGATAATTTTTCAATGGACTTCTAAATAAGATTATATTCAATAGATATGCAATCAAATTCAACTATGACGAAATCTAAAGGTTATTTTATATGTGTCGATGATGAAGTATCGGTTCTCGAGACTCTTCGGGAGCAGTTGTTACAACGATTTGGAGATACTCATTACGTAGAAGTTGCGGATAGTGCAGAAAATGCACTTGCCTTGATCGACGAAATTCACGACAGTGGGGAAGTGATTGAGCTTATCATTTCCGATCAAGTAATGCCTAATATGAAAGGCGATAAGTTTTTGGAAGAGATTCACAAAAAACTTCCAGATGCCATTAAGATTCTGCTTACCGGGCAAGCGGGACTAGATTCTGCGATACGCGCTATAAATCATGGGGGACTCAGTCGTTATGTGGAAAAGCCATGGAATATAGAGTTGCTCAGCGAGGATATAGATGAACTTATTACAAAATTCAGACAAAATCTGGAAAACTTACATATGCTCAATGAACTCAACAAGAAAATCCTCGAACTTGAAAAAGAAAACGAAGCTCTCAAATCTGCTAAACAAGAATAATTTACTCCTTTTTCTGATTCTTCTTCCCTTCTCTTTATTTTCCTTAGATGTAAAAAAGAATTCAGATTCTCCAGGAAGTGAAATTACTCCATCTCGCGTGGAGACAAACAAAGCTCCTTTAGAAATAGATGAAGCAGAAGGAATCAAAGATGTTGAGCATTCAGGAGACAGCTCATCCAAGAAAAAAGCAAAGAAGCATAGTCTTACTCCTGAACAATTAAAAAAGAAAAAAGAAATCATAGAGAAAGTCCTTAAGTTTGGCTCTAACAAAGAAAGAAAAGAGGCTATGCGTGAGTTGTCGCATCTATCAACAGAAGGACTAGACGAATTAGTTAAAATTGTTTCCGATACTCTCGCAAATGATACTGACAATGGAATCAAAGTATCTTGTCTAAGAACACTTGCAGAGCTGGAAGTAAAAACAGAATCCAAGAATATCATCGAAGCAGTTAATAACAAATCAGATGATGTCAAAGACGCAGCCATTCATACAATTCAAAAACTAAAAATCGAAGAAGCATCCGAAGAACTAGGATCATTTTTAAAGAATCAAGATTTTACAAAGAGTAGCACTCTCGTTTCTGCCACAATTAATACTTTATCAGAACTAGAATCAGGAAAGAACAGTTCTGAATTCTTAGAAAATAAATTTAGAGACAAGACTACAAGCTTAGATTTGCGTTCAAGCATTGCTTTGTATTTTGGAAAGATAAAAGACAATAAAGCAGAGTCTGCACTCTTAGATGTTGCGACTGACGATTCAGAAGATGTAACTCTCCGCTCTTATTCAGTCAATTCATTGGGTAAGATGCATTCTCCTCGAGCAGTATCAGAGCTACGAACAATGCTTGCAAAGATAAATGAATCAAAGAGTAAAACGGATATTAAGAAAAACTCAGGACTAAAACTCTACGTAATCAGTGCACTCATTTTACTTGGAGACAAAGACATTCTTAAAAGACTTAATTGTCTACGCAAAAGACGATGATCCTGCTGTGCGGCTAAGAGCGATTAAACAGTTAGGCGAAGTTCCCGATCCAAATGTGATTGAACTTGTAGAATACAAAGCACAAAGAGACCCAAATAGAAAAGTCCAGGAATTAGCAAAGAAAATCATTGAGGAATGGAAACAAAAAGGCGTTACTGATAGTAAGGGACAGATGAAAAATTCTACGACTACTCCGGACTCTTCTTCTCCTAAGCCTATTGTAGAGAAAAAAGAAAACCTAGTTCTACCTGATAAACGCTAAGAGGATTTTTCTATGCGCAAAATACTTTTACTTCTAATATTTAGTTTTATCGTTTCTGCTGAGTCCCCTCCTCCCTCCGAAAAATACAATGGAGATATTTCTACCAAAGAAAAAAGGATACGTCAATACAAAGAAGAAATTACAGATGTGTCTTATCGATTCCCCGAACAACTAAAACTATTCTTCAAAAAGACTTACAGCGATTATGCGGTATTCTATGATCGCAATGGCGATGAAGTATATTATCGCTATCGCAAAAACAAATTCGATTCAGAAGCAGAGAAAAGATTAACCGGATTATTTTCCGGTCAAGCCTATCGAGTGAATGGGGAGTATGCCGGAGTAGCAAGATTTACAGATGCAGTGAATGGAAATTTACTTCCCTATCCAGTGATTTACTTAAAAGACGAAGCTGACCGATGGTGGTCTTATGAATCTGTATCCAAATACGATGTAATCACTGTTAACCACTTAAAAGATCGCAACACAATTCCAGTTTATAAACTTATTTCGTTTGAATCCACTGGTGTGGATGAGTTGATTTATTAAGTAATAACGTCTTGAATTCTTACATGGGCTGAGACATGCGGGGAGTATTGCGCCCCGTTGGGGCTTTAGTAAATTTGCACAACTTTATCGTTACTGTTCAATGAGATTGACGAGTTTTTAAAAACTGGTTTTTCTTGGACATCAAAGGTATATCTTACATAACCCCCGACTCTTCTGTTCTCTTTATGAATAAGGAGCAATCCGATTTTGCTATACCCCTTTGTAGAAAAATAGTGGAACTTATTTGTGAGAAGTGGTATTTAAGCTTTTCATTTGTGGGATTAGAATGGAAGAAGTTGATACAAATTTCTAAAAAGGAAAATGGAATGCTCCGAGTCCATTCACTAGGCATTATGAAAGAAGCTGAATTTACCGAAAAACGATTTTACATTTTAGACTGAGATAATACAATTGAATGAAATAAGGAAATTTTATGGAAATGATTAGAGAAGAAAAAACTTTATCGAAAATCCTTGCTCATGAACTAAATATACCAAAGGAAGAATTATTTTTCTTTGCAGCAAAAGCATTACTAGAGAAAAATTTATTACAGGTAAATTCAAAAATACTTTCCATTGCTGGCAAATATAAAATAGCCTCAATATATGAATTTGAAGAGTTGTATAAAAAAGGATTAGTAGAAGAAAAAGATTCCTGGGAAGACTTTCAAGAATTTGATCACCTTGAATATAAACGAGATAAAATAAAGGAAATTTTAAGAAGTCTGGCTTGATAGTTCCTTTTCATAAAATCAATCAAATCTGCGAAGATTTCTCAGACATTATTGTAGATATATCTGAATTGGAAGAGAATTCTTTTAAGGTTATATTTATTGACCAAAGCTATTTAACAATTTGGTTTTCTTTAAAATTGCAAAATAAATTCAGCTATCATTGGGAAAGACGAAATTTAGATGGGACAATATTTCGTCATGATAATGCAGCTCATTTAAAATGGAAAGACATTCCTACGTATCCTAACCATTTTCACAATGGCTCAGAAGAAACTGTAGAATCTAGTTTGCTTTCTGGTAATTATGAACAATCAATAACAGAGTTTTTAACATTTATCCGAAACTATTTAATAAAATAAAATTTTACTCCGCTTAGTTCAAAACACATCTTTATGAATAAGGAGCAATCCGATTTTGCTATACCCCTTTGTAGAAAAATAGTGGAACTTATTTGCGAGAAGTGGTATTTAAGCTTTTCATTTATGAGAATAGCATAGGGTAGAATTATGAGAGAGGTTGGATGCAGATTTGCCGCTTCAGCGCCAGAAAGACACACCTAGCCAGACAACTATATATCAATCAGAGGCTTGAATAGAAAATTGCAGCAGATTTTGAGAGTCACAATGTAAGTAGTTACCCTTAACTATATATTTTTTAATAAATAATCTCTACTTTTTCTTATTGCATTCTCTTAAAAACTAGCCTATGATATAAACTATCTATTGTAGGTAGACACCATGAAACATAAAATTATTTTTATTATTTTTATTTTAGCACAAGGGTGTGCAAATACAGAGCAATTGCGCATATACAATCCATACCCAGATAAGGATATTATTTTAGAGAGAAAGAATGTCTCCTGTAATGATTCATCTGAAATAAAAGTTTGGTATATTTTGTATGGAAGTTATCCTTTAAACACTGTTAATACAAAAGAAATCTTTCCCTCTCCTGATTACTCGTATAAGGTTGAACAATTTGCGACAGGAGGAGATAAATTTTTATCTCTTATCACAGGTTTATTTTTTTCTGTTAGTCGTAAAACATTACGAGTAGAAACCTGCCAAGTTGTAAAAAAGGATGCTCTACCTGAAAAGAAAGGAGAGCCTGCTATTCCTAATTCACCCAGCCAGAGTGATATAAAGCTTGGAGAATTGGAAAAGGAAGTGGCTTTTTTAAAAGGAAAAATTTCAGGTATTGAGTCAACAGTTGCAATGGTTTCATCAAATCCTCCTATCGAAAATCGAAAACCGGAATCTTCTACTGAATACACACAATCCAGAGTTGTAGCTAATTCTAATAAGCCAGAGGAGGAAAGTAAGGAACAAACACAGAATTTCGCTTTTGGTAAAGAAAACACAGCAAGGAATATAAATCAAGGGGGACTACTCCACTCTTATTTTCTTTTTAAAACAAATTCATTTTCACTAAACCAATCAGAGAAAAAAAAATTAGAGAAATTGCATTCGATTTTAGACAAACCTAATTCAAGACTTCTGATCGTAGGCTATGCGGATAAGACTGGTAAGTTTCAATCAAATCTAAGTCTTTCCTGGCAAAGAGCATTAAAGGTTAAAAGAATTTTGATAGGTTTGGGAATAAAGGAATCTCGGATTCAATTATCTGCGGCAGGTGAAACAGGGGATTCAAAGAAAAGTAAAATTGCGGAACTATCTAGAAGAGTAGATTTATATTTACTCGAGGAGAATTTATGAAGATGCATATCATGAAAAATCAAAAGCAACGGATATTTTTAATGCTTTCTTTTGTATTATTCTTTGCCATTGGAGAATGTGGATGGGCTGGATTAAATCAACTCCCTCAGCAAGATACGAAGGATAATGAGAAACTACTATTAGCATTACCATTTTTTTCTGTCAACAGAGGGACTACTTCTAGTGTTGCACCTACTACTACTTCTAGTGTCGCGCCTACGATTATTTCGGTTTTGCCAGCACAAAATGCGATTGATGTTTCAATCAGTTCAAGTATTATTATCTCATTCAGTAAACCAATGACTCCTACAAGCATAGACTCCACTACTATAACATTGCTTCAAGGAACTACTACTGTTTTATCTCAAATAAATATGCTGAATAGTGAGGTAGCAGTGATAGTGCCATCTGGTAATCTTTCTACCTATACTTCTTATACAGTTACAATTACAACTGATGTAAAATGCATTGAAGGAATACCATTGGCTACACACTATGCATGGAATTTTACCACTGGAGCAGATAGTCTTCCATTGAGTGTTGTTTCTGTTAGCCCAGCTAACACAACTTTAAATGTATCTCCCACAGCGGGTATCCTCGTTACATTTCAAAAAGCAGTAGATTCAGCTACTTTAATTTCGGCAAATATTACCATCACGGCGAATGGAAGTCTTTTTCCAATGGTATTAACGATTACTCCAGTTGGGACTTCTGCTGTATTAATTTCATCTACTACTCCTTTGGCAAATTTTACCCTTCATACATTGCAACTAACGTCTGGAATTAAGGATACATCTGGTAATGCACTGACTGGTAATCCTTATACTTCTGTCTTTACTACTTCTTCCGAGTCCGGAGTTGATGGGGGATCGGTAACTACAATATCAGGTCCGCTTTCAGTTGCTTCTGGAACGGCAGAAGGAACTGCTCTAAATCCATTTCTTGCAAGGTATAATCTGCCAAGATTTTTAGCATGGGCAAATATTGCTGGGACTGAAAAACTTTTTATCACGAACATGTCTGGCAACAATTTAAGAATTCTCATTCTCTCAGGGGCTACTGCTGGTTTAACGACAAGCCTTGCGGGATTAAATAGTCCAAGAGGTGTAATTATAAATCATGCGAATACAGAACTTTTTATAACAAATACAACTGGTCAAAATATTAAAAAGGTAACATTGCCTTCTACTCTTGTCGCAGCAGCCCTAGCAGGTTCAGGAGTAGCTGGTTATGTAAACGCTACTGGTGTTGCTGCTCGATTCTATAATTCAGAAGGAATTGCCATTGATTCTGAGGGAATTTTATTTGTAACTGATCAAACAAATCATGTAATTCGTAAGATTACATCGGCTGGCGTAGTAACAACACTTGCAGGAGCTTACCCTACTGTTATATCAGGATCTATAGATGCAACAGGAACTTCTGCAAGATTTAATGCACCGAGAGGAATTGCTATTGATGCATCTAACAACATATATGTTACAGATAGCAACAATCACACAATCAGAAAAATTACTCAATCTGGAATAGTAACTACTATTGCTGGTAGCGCACTCAATCCAGGATATGAAAATAGTAGCGGTGTTGCAGCTAGATTTAATACTCCACAGGGAATCGTCTTTGTTCCAGCCCAAGCTCCAAACATTGGAGGGATGCTTTTAATTACGGATACTCTCAATCATGCGATACGTATGCTTGATCCGAATACGGGAATGGTAACTACTTATGCTGGTCCATTATCTGCAACAACAGGTGGAGTTCCCTTAGCAGGATATGTGAATTCAACTCGTTTTGCTTCCAGGTTTAATTACCCAGTCGGAATTACCGTTAACCCCTCATCTGGTGTTGTTTACATTACAGATACGAATAATTATGCAATCAAGAAAATAACATATTAACTTTACTCCTGAGGTTGGATGCAATTTACTAGAAAGAGAAACATAAGTTTTTTGAACCGAATTACTTGCTTTTTTTAACTTTACAGGTCCAACTGATTTTAGAAAATATTATTTAGAAGACATGGCAATAAAAGACCCCAGCAATACACCCGTCCCCCCAAATGAAAAAGAAAGACTAAAGTCACTGCTAAGCTATAACCTGCTAGATACCTTGCCTGAACAACAATTTGATCGGCTTACCCGATTAGCCGCTTCCATTTGTGGAGTACCCATTGCACTTGTGAGCCTGATAGATGAAGACCGCCAATGGTTCAAGTCGAACTTTGGTCTCGATGCCACAGAGACACCACGTAATATTTCTTTCTGCCAGTATGCCATTATGGATAAGCAGATATTTGAAGTTACAGATGCGACCCAAGATAAACGTTTCGAGAAGAACCCTTTCGTCACAGGTGATCCTAATATACGGTTTTATGCCGGCCAACCGCTAATAACACCAGATGGTTTTGCCCTTGGAACGTTGTGCGTAATAGATCGAATACCTAAAAATCTGTCCGAAAGCCAGAAAGAATCTTTGCGACTATTGGCAGAAGAGGTAGTCGACAATATTATTGCTAGACGTGAACATCAGAATCTCAAACGAAATACAACCCTGCTTAACGATGCCCAACGAATAGCAAATTTAGGAGCCTGGGAACTTGACCTCGCTACCGGTAAAACCATTTGGACTGATGAGGTCTATATTATCCACGAAGTAGACAAAGACTTTGACCACAATAAGGTAAACGGAATTGAATTCTACCATCCTAGTGATCGTTCTGTGATTTCCCAAGCCATCAATAAAACTATCGAACAACTTGTTCCTTTCGATGTTACCTGTCGATTTATCACAGCCAAAAGCAATCATCGTTGGGTACGAGCTTCGGGCTATCCCATTGTATTAGATAGGAAAGTAACACACGTATTTGGAATGCTCCAAGATATCACCGACCAAAAACAAAAAGAGCAGGAAATTCGTAACATTACTAACGCCGTTGATGCGAGTTCTTTGGTCTCTATGACAGATAGTAAGGGAATCATTGTAAAAGTCAACCACCTCTTTTGTGAAATCAGTGGCTATTCCGAAGCCGAACTACTAGGACAAAACCACCGTATCATTAATTCCGGCTACCACGATAAACCATTCTGGCAGGATCTGTGGAAAACCATCTCTTCGGGTAAAATTTGGAAGGGAGAAATTAAAAACCGTGCCAAAGATGGCAGCGAATACTGGGTGTATTCTGTAATCAATCCAATCTTTGATGAATCCGGCAAGATTACGCATTATTTGTCCATTCGCAAGGATATTACAAGCCGTAAAAAAGTAGAACTTGAACTGAAAGCTGCCCAACAAAAACTCGATAGCATTTTTGTAGAAATGGACGATGTTGTATGGTCGGTAAGTCTGCCCGATTACAAAATGTTGTTTATGACACCATCGGCTGTTAGACTGTATGAAATTTCCTATGAAGACTTTATGGCGGACAATACTTTCTGGGAAAAAGTAATATATGAAGACGACAAGCAAGTCATCAACAAAATTTACAAGCAGTTGAGCGAGCAGGGTCACTATCACGAAGAATATCGAATTGTAACCAGAAGCGGAAAAATAAAATGGATCTCTAACAAAGGCAAGGTGATTCACGATGCGCTGGGTCTACCTATCCGTCTTGATGGGTATGTAAGTGATATTTCTGAGAACAAATTTAACGAGCAGTATTTGAAAGAAAGTGAAGCGAATCTCCTCGAAGCCCAAAGCATCGCCAAAATGGGTCGCTGGGAACTTGACCTGATATTTAACCGTCTACATTGGTCAGATTCTGTTTTTGAAATCTTTGAAATAAACAAAGAGAAATTTGGCGCCACCTACGAGGGCTTTTTAAGCACCATACACCCTGATGACCGTGATTTGGTAAACAATGCCTATACCCACTCTCTAGAAACTAAACAGCCCTACGAAATTGTACATCGTCTACAAATGAGTGACGGGCGCATCAAATGGCTGAAAGAAAACTGCCGAACTGATTATGATGCGGAAGGAAAAGCTCTCCGTAGTGTGGGAATAGTGCAGGATATCTCCCTACAAAAAGAAGCTGAGTTGGATATCATTCAAACCAAAGAAAAATATCAATCATTGATTCAGAATATACCAGGTATTACATATCGCTGTAAATTTGATGCTGACTGGACAATGCTGTTTATGAGTGGCGAGGTTGTACAGGTTTGCGGTTATCCTGCGAATGATTTTATCAATAATGCAGTTCGGAGTTATGGCAGTCTTGTGCATCCTGATGACCAAGATTGGACCGCCCGTGAAGTTACACGCTGTATTGATCAAAACATCCCCTGGGATTTTGAATACCGTACTTTGCACCAAGATGGTAGTGTGCTCTGGTTTTATGAAAAAGGACTGGCAATCAGAAACGAAAAAAATGAAGTCGTTTATCTCGATGGCTTTATTCTGGATGTAACTAACCGTAAACGAGCAGAACTTGAATTAGAGAAAACCAAAAACTTCCTAGCACAAACCAACCAGGTGGCGCGGGTTGGTGGTTGGGAGTTTAACAATTTGACAGGAGAAATTACTTGGTCAGATACTATTTGTGAAATCCATGAAGTGCCACATGGTTATGTACCCATCTTTGACGAGATGGCAAATTTTTATACCCCCGAAAGCTGGACACAACTCGAAAAAGCCATTCAACAAATCCAGATAAGTGGCACACCCTATGACCTAGAATTGCAGATAAAAACTGCAAAAAGTCGCCTGCTTTGGGTAAGGGCGATTGGCAATGCAGAATTTAAAGATGGTAAGTGCATTCGAATGTTTGGTGTTTTGCAGGATATTGACACCGATAAGAAAAACCGTTTACGAATCCAGAAAAGTGAAGAAGCTCTTAAAAACGCACAACAGATTGCGAAAATGGGCAGTTGGGAACTTGATTTTCTAACCAATGAAATAGTTTGGACAGAAGAATTGTACAAAATGTATGGGTTTGACCCAAAACTACCTCCTCCACCTTACACCGAGCATATGAAATTGTTTACCACAGAAAGTTGGGAACTACTTTCAAAATCCTTAGAACAAACACGTGAGAAAGGAATTCCCTACGAGCTCGAACTTAGAACCATTCGAAAGGATAAGACTAATGGATGGATGTGGGTACGTGGAGAAGCAATCTTTGACAATAGAGATCAAATTATAGGGTTAAGAGGAGCCGCTCAAGACATTTCCGATAGAAAAGAGGTGGAAGAACTGGCTCACCAAACAGCTCTTCGGTTGGATCTGGCCACAAAGGCTGCAAGTATCGGAGTCTGGGATTATAACATTGTGGAAAACAAACTGGTATGGGATGACCAGATGTATGTACTTTTTGGAATTAACCAAAATGCTTTTTCTGGTATCTACGAAGCCTGGCGTTCCAGCTTACATCCTGAAGATAGGGAAAGAAGTGAGAGGGAAGTTGAGCTGGCAATCAAAGGGGAAAAAGAATTCAATACAGAATTTCGGATAGTATGGCCCGATAATTCTGTTCGCCATATTAGAGCACTTGCAACCGTAATCCGAGATTCTGATAATCAACCTATTCGTTTGGTCGGCACAAACTGGGATATTACACAAGAAAAGTTACTTGCGCAATCACTGGTGACCGCCAAACAAGCAGCCGAAAAAGCAAATAAAGCTAAATCGGAATTTCTTGCCAATATGAGCCATGAGATTCGCACCCCTCTAAATGGTGTCATTGGCTTTACCGAGTTACTGAAAAACACTCCCTTATCGCATGTTCAACAAACTTACGTAGATAATGCGAATGTATCTGGACATACTCTGCTTGGAGTCATCAATGATATTTTAGATTTTTCTAAGATAGAAGCTGGAATGTTAGAATTCGAGCTGATCAAAACTGACATGTTTGAGTTAGTAGAGAACTGTGTTGATATTGTAAAATATTCGGCTTCTAAAAAACATCTAGAAGTCCTATTGAATATCGATACCAACATGCCTCGTTATGGAATGGTTGACCCTATCCGCTTAAAACAGGTCATCACCAATCTACTCAGCAATGCGGTCAAATTCACCGGAACAGGAGAAGTAGAACTAAAAATAGCCTATGAGAGTCAGCAAAATGGCATGGGCAATTTCATAATATCTGTTCGGGATACAGGTATTGGTATTACCGAAGAACAAAAAGGAAAACTCTTTAAAGCATTTTCACAAGCAGATGGTTCTATTACTCGTAAATATGGAGGCACAGGGTTAGGTCTTGTTATTTCTGAGATGATTGTCAACAAGTTTGGTGGAAAAATTCAACTTGATAGTAAACAAGGTGAAGGCTCTACATTCTGGTTTGAAATTGTCACTAGGACCGAAGATGGTGAAAAGCCATTCATCGGCAGCATTGATAAAATTGAACGCTGTCTGATTATTGACGACAATGCAAATAACCGACTCATTTTGGAACGGATGTTAGAAACATTGGGTATTCAAAGTGAATCAAGTGATAACGGACTAACCGCTTTAAAAATGTTAGAACAGTCCAAACCATTCGACCTCATTATCTGCGACTACCACATGCCTTACATTGACGGCTTGGAAACCATTCGTTTGATACGGGAACAGCTCAAACTTACCCCTGAGAAACAACCTATAATCTTACTACATTCTTCTTCGGACGATGCAGAAATAGTTAATAGAAGCAATGAACTTGGCGTTCGATTTAATTTGGTAAAACCTGTTAAAATGGGCGATCTTGCCGCATACCTGCGTCAAATCCATGCCCCCGATTTTGATATTAAAAAATCTAATCTTTCCGAAAGTCTCGATGCGACACTGCATAAGGAACAGGTTTCGATACTCATTGCAGAAGATGTAGAAATGAATATTTTTTTATTGAAAACAATTCTATATGAGTTTTTACCAAAAGCTAATTTTATAGAGGCCAGTTCCGGGCAGGAAGCACTAATTAAATTCAAAGAGAATAAACCTGATCTGATTTTTATGGATGTGCAAATGCCTGAAATGGACGGTCTTGAAGCTACCCGAGAAATTCGCAAATTAGAACAAATCAGTAGCAACCAGGTTCCCATTATTGCCTTAACAGCAGGGGCTTTCAAAGAAGATGAAGAAAAATGCCTCTCTGCCGGAATGACTGACTTTTTGACAAAGCCAATAGCGCAAGAAAATATCAAATTAATAATTTCAAAATACCTGAGTTCTTACGCTCTAAATAATACAGAACTTTTTGATAGAGAGGGTTTGATTCAAAATATAGGCAATAAGGACGTCATCGATAAATTGCTCGCACAGGCACAAACAAATTGCATACCAAAATTGAAGGAACTCGGGGAATTGATTGGCAAAAAGGATTCTACCGGTACAGCTCGTATGTTACACAATATCAAAGGGATAGCACTGAATCTTCATTGCAAAGGCATGGCACGCATAACTGGTGAAATGGAAATGATACTAAAAGAACCTGAAGGGATGGAACTGTTACCAGAACAATTTGAAATGCTTTTAGCAGAATGGGAAAAGGTAAAAAAAATTATGAATGAATGAATGAATGAATGAATGAATGAATGAATACCTGATGACTTGCTTAAAAAATAAAACCACTAAGAAGAAAAAAACGTAGATACATATTGAGATAAAACATGGAAAAAATGCATATATTGATAGTCGATGATGTAGAGTTTAACGCAACGCTACTTCAAGGTATACTGAACGAAGAATACAAACCCCGAATCGCGATAAACGGGCAAGAGGCACTTACCCAGGCGCAAAGTCTACCTTTGCCCGATTTAATATTACTTGATGTAATGCTGCCTGACATGGATGGTTATGAAATCTGCCGAAAATTAAAGGCAAATCCTCTGACAGCCCGCATACCGGTGATTTTCGTCTCAGCAATGTCAAGTGCAAATGACGAAAGGGTAGGTTTTGAAGCAGGTGCAGTAGACTATATTCATAAACCAATTTCGGCTGTCGTCACCCTTGCAAGAATTAGAACGCATATTGCCCTTGCTCAGCAGAAAAAATTCTGTGAAGAAAAGGTCGAACTAAAGACCCATGAACTAGAAAAGAGCCAGAATGCCGCTATTCACATGCTGGCTGAAGCCGGGCATTACAATGATACGGACACTGGTCTTCATATTTGGCGAATGGCTGCTTACAGTCGAGCAATCGCTTCCGCTGCAGATTGGCCGGTAGAAAGGGCAGAAATGCTTGAATTGGTTGCACCTTTGCATGACACAGGCAAAATCGGAACTCCCGATTCCGTACTCAAAGCACCAAGAAAGCTTACTGATGAAGAGTGGGTAATCATGAAACAGCATTCTGAAGTTGGTCATTCGATTCTGGCTAAAAGCGATACTCCCCTATTTTTGATGGCCGCTGAAATCGCACTGTACCACCATGAAAAATGGGATGGTAGTGGTTATCCACATGGACTGAGTGGCAATGAAATACCAGAATCAGCCCGCATTGTTGCGATATCAGATGTCTTTGACGCATTAACTACCAAACGACCATACAAAGAACCCTGGTCGACTGAGCAGGCTTTTGAGCTGATTCGCAACGAATCTGGAAAACATTTTGACCCTAGATTCGTCGAACTATTTTTCTCTGTAAAAGAACAGGTATTAGAAATTATGGCTGAATTTAACCAGCCGGACTTTTCGCTTAAAACCAAAAAAAAATGAAGTGAGAAAATAAATTGAGAAATACCTTTTTTCGAAATTTATGATACAAGCATTTCATCGCAACTTCTAAAATTTCCATAACAATGCCATCTAGGATAGCAGACTGAAAGCCAAAGAATTTTCTGTTCTGAACACTGGCTTTATTTTATTCTCTTTTTTTAAGCCCCTCTGTAACAAAAAGTTCTGTTAAATATAGCTAGGTTGCAATAATATAAATTAGAAACCAAAAATAATTCAAAAGACATGGTAAACAAAAACTCAAATCCCCCTATACCCCAAAATAAAAAAGAAAGATTACAAGCACTGCAAAGTTATAACCTACCTGATACTCTGCTCGAACCGCAGTTTGACAGACTCACCCGTTTAGCAGCATCTATTTGCGGCATTAGAATGGAATACAATTATGGGAGAAGTTGGATACAAATTGCTAGGAAGAAAAAATGACTATCCAAGAAATATTACGCTGCTTTCTCGCTTAACTCTCTAAGCACTCCGCAGGCAGAGTATGATTCCGAAAGACAACAAGATTCCAGCCTTTCCATGTCTTCTGGAAAGATAATCTTCTTTGATCCAGGACAGGATTTTAAGTTCTTCATATAATGAGGGCATTGGATATGGAATTCTTTTTTAGAGGTAATTATTTCGGTCATGATTAGAGTAAAAATTTCTTTTCAAAATTGTCAAGCAGAACTAGAACCAAATATTTAGAATCGCGGGACTTTTATTATCCAAGCCTTCTGTGGCGATATAACGAAGCGTTCCTGCAGTCTCCCCTTCTAATGTTAGATCAAAGAATTTACCAAGCATTACAACTTGAACTGTGATTCGATTTGCTTGGGAAAGTTTTGTTTTTTCAAAAATACTGTATTTACGCCAAAGTTCCGCTTGAGTTAAGGCAGAATCTGGTGCTTCTTTAGGAGAATAAATATCCTCCGTTTTCCAATCAATCACATCCTTTTCGAAAATGGCAGACGATGCGATGATTATTTCTTTGTCCTTTCCATTTTCAGCATAGATTGAATTGTAAAGGGAATCATTTGACAGAACAATTCCAATATTTTTAAACTGTAAAAATGAATTTTCTTTTCCCGATGCGGGGGTTACAGCTATTTGCTGCTCAGTCATGGATAGATTATATTTAATTCCAATCTTAGGATGTATTTTTCCATCCGGCAAGAATATAAAACTAGAATTGTAAACACTTCCCCCTTTCAGTTCAATCTCGTTTGAAGTTGCGTTGATTTCAGCTTGCGGTAAAATGATAGAACCCGCTATAATTGTAACATTGTAAAACGTTGATAGTCTATGAAATGTATCCGTATAAACATTTTTCATTTCTTCGGATTTCATTTTAAATATGATTTCCATTTTATTTTTACCGGGATGTGCTATAGACGCTTTTGAATATCCAATCAAATTTCCAACGGCAATTTTAGAGAAGGCAGACGAAACAGAATTAGCCGCATATACTTCCGTCTTTTCACCAAGTAATACGAGAGCCGATCCTATATGCTCAGGGAAGACTACAACAGTATTCTCATTTACGAAACCCTTTTTCTTTGCTTCGAGTAAGTAAGAATCAAGTTTTTCAAAAAATCTTTCCGGAGTAGAATAGTCTAGGACATTCATATAGGCTTGCATTGCAAGGATGTTTCCATTGCTACGATCGTAACCAATGCTTCTTACTAGAAGAGGTGGTATAGTGGAGGATAATTTTGAGTATTCCCTTTCTCCGACTCTTCTATCTCCCTCCGACCATGCATAGTAAAATGCTCCAACCCCAAATAGTATAAACAATATATAGCGAAATAATCGATTCATTCTAATTCCTTTTCAAATAAACATTCATAGCATCTAACATATATTCAGAGAATAACTCATCTGGTTTATAAGTATTAACATCTACCCATTGAAAAAAATCATGCTCATCAGAGATGGAAATTTCGCCTGATAGAAAAACTCCATCGTATCCAATGATTACGCACGGATGATTTCCTTCGTTCACACGATGTTTATGCACAAGGATTGGAGCGGGATTAATTTTAACTTGGAAATTACTACCCAACTCTTCAATCAATTCTCGATTCAAGGAATCCATCCAATCCATAAAAAATTCATCCTCATTCATTCTTCCACCCGGTAAATCTCCTGCACCGGACTTCTTATCTTTCATCACAAGCAGTAAATTCCCATTTCGAATAAATACCTTTTGTGTAATCTGGAATAACCCATGTTTAGATTTCATAACTTTCTTCCCCATTCATCAATTTGATGGTCTACTGCATACAATCCGTTATCGGGTAATTCTCCCTTTTTGTATTGACGTAATAGACCAAGGCTAACACTAGTTAGCTGCGAAATAATTAAATCCATCGTTTCCGTTGGAACTCCGTAAAATAAAAAATTAATAGGACTCAAATCTCCAAGTAGGTAAATCGTCTTTTCTACTTTACTTCCTTGGGATAGGAACGAAATTAAAACCTTTGTTCCTTGAATTGTATTCGTCTGAGGGTCAATGATTTTGTCATAGGAAATTTGGACAGGAACCTCTCCAATCATAGGTGACTCCATCGAGAACACTTCGTAAAGATATTCTGAGAGTTCAGAAAACTCAACTGTCTTAGTAGATCCAGAGGCAAAAATGAGCCTAGTCTTATTACCTTTCAAAATCAATTTTTCTAAAAACTCTCTCTTTACAATAGATGCTCCGATTACACCAATGAATAATTCGAGTGATAAAAAAAGTTCTTCCGGAATTTCTGAAAGTGCTCGATAGGTTTCGCGTGTCACTGACGGATAACGGATATCTACCTGTATGAGCTCCTTATTAGAATCATGTAACCTTCCATCCCGCACATACTTCGAGAGGAAACTACCGATATTCCCCATCGCGCCAAGTATAATCATTTTCTTAGAGGAAAGAATCATTCCCTGTCCGTGTAGAATTGACTCAATGGCACTGAGAATAGAATGAGCAACTTCTTTCGATTCCTCAACAACCTTATTCTTTGAAATAGCAATCGAATAGGCAACATTAATTAGGTTTCCATGTTTTGCAATGACAGAGGATAATCTATCGTAACCGTTTCGAGTATGCTCAACGCTTCCCACTAGAGTTGATTGCAAGAGCTTTGTAAATGATTCTTCCTTTGGAATGCTCTGCGCAATTTGATACATTGCATAGACTTCCTCTGTAGTCTTACCAGCCAGACAATATTCATTTAGAAGAGGAGCAAGATAGCCACCGTCTTCCACAATTAGGATTTTCTTTTTGTCGTCGTATGCTCTCGAAAGAAATAACAAAAAGAAATAACAAGAAAGATATTTCATTGCCTCTAAAAAGCCGAATTTGTTTTCGAGCATCGTTTCTTGTAATTTAACATGAGCAGAAATATCAGTATAATATTTTGCCGGGGTAAAGAATTCGCGGTTATTCTCTGTTAGATGCCGCATTAGACCTGCCATAAAGAAATTCTTATCGGCAACATCTAAAAGCACATCCAAATAAGCAGAAGGAATTACACCCGCGTATTTCACAAACATTACATCGAGTGCTTCTACATTGAGCCGACGAAATGCTTCTATGAGTGCAATAATTTCAGAAGTGATATGATGAATCAAAAATATTCGAGTCTTCGAAAAATCCAAACCATGACTCTTTGAATCAGCAATTTTTTCTAGACTAGGCATTCGTTTTAGATAATAGTCTAGCGTAAAACTTTTCTTATCCTGTCCGAGGCTGAAATTCAAAACGCGGGTAAGACGTGTTAGATACAAGTTTACAAAAATAATTCCTAGCTCTAAACGAATTGTCTCACCATCCTGCAAGAGTCTACACACAGCTTCATCTTCTAAGCTAAGAAATATTTTCTTAAAGATAAGCACTTGCTCTTCTTTAACTAAATCTTGCACTAGCTCAGAAAAATTCCGATTCCAATAAAAATTGATCTGGTCTACTTTCTCTAAATGAGTTTTATGCAATTGTTCAAATAAAGAACTATACGGAGCGTTATCCTCTGAATAAGAAACCAATCCTTTATTGGAAGCGGTTAAAATTTTATCACTGATAGATTCAGAAAGCTTGGTTGTTCCGGCAATATAGACACGGGCATCTAAATCATCAACAATCATTCTATTCTTAGAATTTTCATGAATCGACTCAGAAGCAGTTTCGATTGTTAATCTCATAAAAAACTTCCCGGTATAATGGACATTAGCCACTCTTTCCAAAATGAATTGAAAGTTTTTGTTTTATCCAGACCTAACAGTGAAAGGAAAAACTAGTGCTAGAGATTCTACCTCTCGAGGATCTTCTCCATAAAATTCCGGATGAATTTTCTTTGCCCACTTTGGTCGTTGAAAAGTTCCGAAAATAGTTCTAAGCTGAGAATGAAATTCGTCCGTATGAAATAGTGCATCATCCAATACGCCTGACTTCGAATACACTTGAATAGCCACTATCTGCATTTCTAAAAGTTCAGGATTGATATTGGGATTGACTTTGTAAGAAAAAGACACATCTCCAAAATGCGATGCCATTTGATCTAATATCTGATCTGCAAGAATTCTGGCTAATACCGATAAACCAGTAAATAGACGAAGCTCTTCTAAATGGATTTTCCATCCATTCTCGTCTTGCTCAAGGGGAAAACCAAGCGAAGTTTCAATTGTTTTCATTTATGTTCAACGACTACCTTGATCGCGTTTGGATTTTTTGCCATTGCAAATGCATCTGTCATCTTTTCTGCGGAATACAAATGGCTAATCATATTCTTTGATAGACTATCCGCTAATTCTTTGTTATCCTCAAGGAGACGTATAGCCAAGTGAAAATCTCCACAACGAGAAGTGCGCAGACTACCACCCCCGTTTATAAATTCAAGTAGCGGATTACCAGCACTATCCCCTTTAAACAAAATCGCTCCTCTCGGTCGAATGAGTGAGTTTTCATTTGCTGGATTTGGTCGAATCAAGGCATCAACCTCAGAAATAGAAGAAGCAACCCCCAAGTCAAAACGGGGAAGTCTATCTGCAAACTCTTCAGATTCTAAAAGTGTCTCTGCACTCAAAATATCAGACTCGTAGACTTTGATTTCTTTGTTTTCTAAGCTCACAGGAAATGTTGAATAGATTCTATCATTTCTATGCGTTTGGTTCTCCCATCTAAACTCTAAATTTTCTTTTGTAAAAGGTAAAATAGAAAGCTCATCTACAACAAGTTCGGTTAATTTATGAAAGCCACACATCTCCATACCATTTGTAGATTTTAAATGCACTTCTCTTTTCGCAAACTTAAGTGCCGACTGAAAGCCTGCCTCCGTGCTAGTTGTATCATACACAATATCGTAAAATTTACGTAAAGACTCAGGATTTACTTTGGTAAGGTTAATGCCATTATCCGCTCCGAGTTTTTTTGCTAAAACCAAAAGCTCTTCGTGTCTCGCAAGTGCTGTAATTGTAAAATCGATTTTATAATTTTCTTTATACGCCTTAAGAGCAGCAATCAGAAGACTTCCCAATCTTCTAGGTCCAAGAACAGCAACGGAATCTCCCTCTTTCGGAGGTGAAGCGATTACTGCTTGTAAGCCTGCAGCAAATGGCTCAATCATCACTGCCGTTAAATCTGAAATTTTATCGTAAGGAACCATTGCATTTTGTGGAGCTAGAATATAGGGACCAAATCCGCCGGGCAGTCTATCAATTCCTAAAACGAGTCTCGTCGGACTATGAGTAGGAATTCCAGACATGCAAAATTGATCTTGCAGCAAATCACCCCTAGCCGCAGGAGTATCGTTTATCTCAACGACAAAATGCTGTTTGCCGTCTAAGGTCTCAGCAACAAGTTCATGTCCGGTAATCTGTGGAAGTGGGAAAGGAAGAAATCTTCTAGCAATATCAGTTGAGCAAACACCGCAGAGTTTTGTCTTTAACAATTCGTATCCGCTGCCAAGCCTGAGATAGTCGGTTCCATTTCGTTTTATTTCCCAACCAGAATTTTTATCTCCTGAATATTCATATTCAGAATTTACGAAGGTATCTTCTGCCGTATAATCGAAAGCATTAAATTTAATATGCATAGGTCACCTATTTTCAATCAGATATAAGAGGATAACTGTTAAAACAAAAAAAGTAAAATTAAAAATAAATCCATTCTTAATACGAGCCTGGTCCGCTGGATTGAGTAAATAAGCCGTAATAAACACAGAAAAAAATCCTGCCAGATGTGCCCAGTGCGCTATCATATCAGAAGAAAATGCGAGCATAAAATCAGTGTATACCATCATCCATGCGACTAAGAACACAGGAAAAGGAAAATTATGACCGGCAATCCGATAAGTCACAGGGGAAAGCAAAGCAGCAATAGCGGCTAATCCCGATATAGCCCCGCTGGCACCCACTGATGGAACTCTTCTATCTCCTAACATAAACCCGCGAATGATAGAGTCTGCCATCATAGAAATAACTCCTGCCATTAGATAGAATAACAACCATTTACCCTTTCCTACTTTCGCTTCCACCGCACGTCCAAGAAAATAAAGAAAAGCAATATTGGAAAGCAAATGTCCAACAGATGCGTGAAAGAGAGAGGATAAAAACCAATTCACTAAGTTTAATTTACCCGGATACGAATAGAAATAATTTTGAATTGTGATAGGAGGAACTGTCGCCAATACAAAAAAATAAAACGCGGGCAAAAACAAAGTAACCGCAGCAGTCAGCGGAAACTCCCAGAATAATTTCCAGATAAACGACATTGGTCTAATAATCCTGTGTGCGTTTTTTCAAAGCAGCTAAATGAGAATTTTCATGCATACCCATCACCCAAATAAAATCGAAAATATGCAAGTCACCAAAATAGGGATGCTCCATTTTATACTTCATTAATTCTTCTTTGGAATATTTATTGATGCTCTCTTCCAATTTGGACTCGGCTTTATTTAGTAATGGAAGCAATTCTTCAAAACTATATTTATGCAAAGGCGAAACAGAAGGAGGATTTTTTACACCTGATGGTTTCATCAGAGTAACTTTTATCATTCGATAGTCAGGCTCTTTCGTATATCCGGCAAACAATGCATTTCCTCTACCAGACATTATAATTGGCACAGATCTAGCAATATTCCACTCCGTAATGTAAAGATGCTCGCCGACTTCCGAAATAGACCAACGCCCTTCTTCTGGACTTTTGGTAAATTCGTCTGCTGGAGTTTTTTGCAAACAGGCAATTACTTCCTTTCGAAAATTTTTCCAAATAGAAAAGACTTCTTTAGAATCACTACATTCTGTTGGGTATTTAATATCCATAATGTCCTTATTTAGAACTCATAAATTCTCTGCCACAGAGGCACAGAGACACTGAGTTCTTTATTTCATTTTTATTAATTTTTAATTCTATGCCAATGTTTTTATATTCTGTTTCAATTATTGATAAAAGTGCTTTTCTCGTCATCCCATATTGAAACCTCTGCGTCTCTGTGCCTCTGTGGCAAATTCTTATAATAAAGAGTTTGATTCATTCTGTATAATCGTTATTTTATCTAAGCTTAACTTTGTCACTTTTTCTTTTCAAAATAGGAATAAAAAGATTTTCATAATGTAGGCAGTGTAAAAAGATTAGCTAGAGAGTCATGGAGGCACAGGGAAAGTCATTTTTTGGAATTCTCTGATGACAAATTTATTTTTGATACAATCTAACCCAAAAATCCAAGATATATTAAACGCAATAGCAAATGTTACAGAAAAGACCGCGTGTAAAACATTTCCCGAATTTGGGAAAATGAACAAGAAAAAGGCTGACCAGATTGCTGTTGAAAAAATGCGATTAGAACTTTCCAAACTACCTTTTCAATCTAGAGTCATAATTGGCGAAGGCGAAAAAGACAATGCACCGATGCTCTATGAAGATGAAGTATTGGGCGAAGCAGGATTTGAAATTGATATTGCGGTCGATCCACTCGAATGCACTACGAACTTCGCAAAGGGCTTACCAAATTCTCTATGCGTAATTGCTTTTACTGAAAAAGACGGACTGCATAGAATGCCCGGAACTTATATGGAACAATGGATAGCCTCACCGAAAATGAAATATCCATTTAAACCAAAAGAAAGCGTAGAAAAAAACTTAGAGCGACTCGCTTCCTGCTTACAAAAGAATGTTTCTGATTTAATCATAGTCGTTCAAGACAGACCAAGACACAAGGAGCTAATTGAAGATATCCGCTCATTAAATTGTGGAATTTCCCTCATAGACTCCGGCTCTCTTACGTGCATAATGGACATTTGCCTCGAGAAAGGAAATTACGATGCTATCATCGGAACCTATGGAGCGCCCGAAGGACTCATCGGTGCCGTCATTGCAAAAGCTACAGGGTCGGAGTTTAAAGCGATTATCCGCCCGCACGAAGATAAACACTTAGAAAAATGGATAGCAACTGGCAGACAGGAAGAAGAAATTTTAGACAAGAACGATCTTGTTACGGGAGATTTCTTTGGCTTTGTCGCGACAGGAATTTCCGAAAACTCCATTTTAAAAGGCATTCACAAACTAGAAGGTAAACTAGCAGGCGAGACAATCCTTCTATCAAAAGAAATCAACAAAGTTAGAAAGTTCAAAGAGGAATAAAATGAACGAACACCATGTATTATTTGAAAATGGCTATCTATTTGGAAATCTTTTTCTAGAAGCCATTCCGCATCCAACAGGAACGTTAGGTGATATACTCAGATGGCTTTCTACTCTTTGTCACTTCATGGGAGGAGCGAATTTCTGGGTTTTCCTACTACCCTTTGTATATTTTTGTTATAACAAAAATTTCGGAATCAAATTAGGAGTTGCCCTTCTCTCGACTGCTTTCTTCAACGGGTTAGCCAAGTATTTTTTTGAAAGTGTTAGACCGATTGATTTGTCAGATACAATCCTCGCTGTGCAAAGCGATTTGATTAAAGAGATTTCTTTTGGTTTTCCTTCCGGTCATTCGCATGTTTCCATTCTAGTCTGGGGAATTTTATTTTTAGAGTTTAAAAACAAATTCTTTCGAGCATTCGCGGTCTTTATCATCTTATTCACCCCCTTTAGTAGAATGTATGCAGGAGTTCATTATCCGGGTGATGTTCTAGGCGGATTCACAATGGGGCTAACAAGCCTTTTACTCATAGAATTTCTTTTTTATAAAATTCCAAATTTTCCTTTTATAAACTTAGCAGAAGAGTCAAAATCAAAAGTAATTCGTTCCATTTCTCTTATGATCATTGCAATAACACTTGCAAGTACCCTACTTTCAAAAGGAACCACTCACCCACAAATTTCCTCTCTTGAACAAGTATTAATTGGAACGGGATCTATTGCTGGTTTTTTTGTAGGGCTTTTGTATTTAACTATCCTTTTTCCAAAAGCCTCTGAGTGGGAGGCAGTATCGAGCGCAAAAGACTTATTAACCCGCGCCGGATTTTTACTTCCGGGAATATTGCTATTTTACATTGGACTTGGCTTAGTCGGCAAAGCCTATCATATTGAAGACAGTCTATTTCGCTATTTCCGTTATTTTATAACCAACCTGTATATCGTTTTATTTGCCCCCCTTGGTTGGTATTATTTTATAAGGAAGAATGAAGCTAATTCATAAAATACAAAATCTGCTAAAGAGTTTTCTGAAATCGGGATTTTTAAAGTCCTCGATTTATGTAAGCTTATCGAAAGTATTCTCTTCGATTTGCAATTTGCTCTTTATGATTTTTGCAGTAAATATTTTAAACAAATCGGAGAATGGAGTATTCCAATACTATTTGGGGTTTCTTCCCGTAATCCTCGCAGTGGCAGAATTCGGGTTGCCTTCTGCCATTGTAAAATTTCTTTCTTCAGAAAAAGACGATAAGCACAAAATTGGAATTATCCTCTCATCTTCTCTACTCATTAAAAGTATTTCATTTTTGTTTTTAATCGGACTTGCTTTGTTTGCTTATTTCTTTTACAACGAAGATCCACTGATTATATTCATTTTGCTAGTCGGCGGGACAACAATTTCATTTGTATCTTACTTTGAAAGTATCTTTGTTTCCTTTCAAGCATATAAAGCACTCGCCTTCTGGAATCCACTCGCCAACTTAATGCGGTTAATTTTATTATATCTCACAAACCATTACTCTCAATTACCTCTCACGTATTTGGATATACTTTCCATTTTTAGCTTAAGCCCGATTTTTATTTTGGTTTTATTCTTTTTTATTTTCAACAGAAAACAAATCTACTGGGGAGCAAAAGTCCATGAAATAGGACTCGCAACAAAAGAACTCTCTCTATTCAACACCTGGGCGTTTGTAGCTTCTATCTTTGCCATCGTCTCTGATAGATTAGAAATTTTTCTGCTCAATAAATTTCACTCTTCCGAAGACGTTGCAGTCTATGGAACCGCCCTTCAACTATTCAGTGGATTTGTAATCATACTCTCTACTTTGAATTCTCTCGTCTATCCGCGATTATCCGCTCTTGTGCACACAGACGAATTTAAAACTTTTCTACTCAAGTCAATCTTCGCAAGCTTTGCAGTAGCCATTTTACTTTCGCCTGGATATTTTTTAGCCGAGCCGATTTTAAACTTACTATTCAATCATAAATACGAAGAAGCAATTCCTGTTTTTAAAATTCTCTATCCCAACTACATGCTCCAACTTGTATTTGCTCCGCTCGGAATCGCACTCTTCGCCATGGGCAAACCACGAATACTCGCAATCCTCGCTCTATTGCGGCTAGTATTCGGTTATCTGCTAGACACCGCCCTCATTCCCGAATTCGGAGTTATGGGGGCAGGAGTAGCGTTTCTATTAGGACAAGTTATATCATGGCTTGTGCTCGTTGGATATTTCTGGGCGATGTTTTGGAGATAATTTTCAGAAAAATAATAGAACAACGGGTCGATATGGGCTAGCACCCATACCGACACATTATTTCGCCCCGTTGGGGCTTAAAACTATTCTTTTAATATTTGACTTACTTCATTCATTAAATCAGGGATTTCATTTTTAACTACTAAATAAACTCTTTTGTAATCCACACCGAAGTATTGATGGATTAGAATATTTCTCATGTCTTTCCAAGCCTGCCACTCAACAGAAGAATATTTTTCTTTGCACTCATCGGATAAACTGCCACAAGCCTCTCCAATAATTTCTAGCAAACGAACGGTTGCATGCTGATATAATCTAAATCATCTACACTCTCAAAATCAGAAATAATTTGATTTAACTCTACACATTAATCAAAAATATGAGTCAAACGAATATTATCCTTATCGTTCATAAATTAGCCTCATATCTTTTTGAATATAAGGGAGGATTCGATCTGAAATAGAATCAGGAGTCAATAAATCAATTCGTTGATTAACTTTTTTTTCGAGCAGTCCCTTATACTTTGCAATTTTTAAAAGGTTAATATGATCTGGAAAATAAACAAGTAAATCTACATCACTGTTTTCCTTTTCCTCTTCTCTAGCTCGGGAACCAAAGAGATACACCCTAGTAGCCTCTGTCTGCTTAAAGAAACTATTAACGACTGTGATAATTTCCTCTGTTTTCATTTCGCTAAAAACTAAACGTATTAGCCGGTATCGTTACATTGCGCTTAACGTTTTTGTATTGAATTTCTACTTTAGAAGTATCCATGTCTGTGGTGGAATCAGTGACGCGTGTAGATAGCCTGCCGGGTGGGTGGTCGCCTGTTCTATGGGTTTCGGGGACATCACAAATGGCTTTGATTTTTTTTTCGGGGGATAGGAATTCTAAAGAAGCTAAGCCTTTGTCGTAGAAGGTATATTTGTATTCATCGTTACCGCGTTTGACTAATACTCTTTTATCTGCCGGACTCAAATAGCTTTTGTCTGATTTGAATTCTTCAATGAAGTTTTGTGCGATTGTGAAGTAGATGATCGGGTAAGGGATAACAATAGGTTTGCGCGATGTAGGATCAACCATGTGGATATCACCCATTGGCTGCTCGTAGATTTTTTCTTGTCCGGAGGATTTGATTCGAATTGTATTACTATCAGAAATAATCTGAGAGATGATAAGTCCAAAGAAAGGCTCCATGAGTTGGATTTTTACTTTTCCAGTGGGTCTATCGAAAAAGATTTTTCCATTTACATTGTTTACTTCTCTTAAGTTTTCTCCCGATTGAATCTTCATCGAAAATTCTCCCGTGAACGAAACAGAATTTTTTTCTAATCGTTCGACTATTTCGACTAACGACTTGGCTCTCGGGTCATTGTATCTTAAATTTTGAGCTTGTTTTGAGTCAGTATAATCCGGGTCTTTAATATTTTCTTTGTCTGTTTTACAGAAGCCAAGAAAAAGAATAATGGAGATAGATAATAAAATGCGAATTGTATGTTTCATGCTTTTTTCCAAGTAATCTTATGATTTACTAATTCCTAATTTTTTAATTTTTTGTAGTATCTTTTCTTTTTCTGTTGGGCTATTTTGCATCTCAACAGATTTTTTCCAATTTTCATTTGCATTGTCCATATCATTTAGTTTATAAAATAAATCTCCTAAATGATCGTAAACAACAGGGTCATCTTCTTTTTTATCTAACATGATTTGAACGGCTAGATTCAAATGATGAAGGGACTCTTTTAGTTTTTCCATTTTAAATAAAATCCATCCAAGGCTATCTTGAAAGGCTCCATTGTCAGGCTCTAGCTCGACTGCTTTTTTAATGAAAGAAAGCGCTTCCGTCAACTCCATATTATTCTCAGTATATAAGTAGCCAAGATAATTGTAAGTAGCCGCATTCTTATCATCTAGTTCAATTGATTTTTTTAAATCTTGAATCGTTTCTTTTAACTGTTTATTCTTTTCATAAGCAGACGCTCTGAAAAAATAAAAGTTTGGATTTTGTGGATCAATTTGGATTGCATTTGTAATAGAAGCAATGCTTTCTTTGTATTGATCGAGAGAAAAATAATTCATTCCCATTACGAAAAATACATTTGGATTTCCACTTTTGACCAAAGGCTGCAAAATCTTATTGGATTCTTCAAAGCGTTTAACTTTATTATGCCGGTAGATATTTGCCATATGTAGAGATAAATTTATTTTTTCAGAATCATCTTCTGAAATATCAAGACCTTTTCTTAAATAATGAATTCCAAGAAAAGGAGCCCCACTATCTTCATAGCAAGTAGCTAAAAAATCATAGATTAACACAGGGCGAATTTTTAATTCAGGGTTAGTCAAAGACAATTCAAGAAGTTGCAAGGATAGCTCTATTGCAAGATTGTATTGTTTATAAGAATACGCAATTTCAGAAGTTGCCTTTAGCTCGCTCGCAAGCTCTGCTGTTTTTTTAAGCTTGGAATAAATAATAATGAGCGCAATTCGTAAAGACAGACGATTTGGATTTTTAGCTGACATGGTGACAAAGTATTCTTCTGCTTCTTTGTGCTTACCGACTAACACCTTGTTAATCGAGCCAAGTAAACTTTCTTCTTTGAACTTTCCTTCTTTGTTTAATTTTTCAAAATAACTAAGAGAGAACATTTTATTTTCAATGAAATGAATTTCTGCTAAGAGTTGAATCACAGGCTTGGAGTCAGGATTTACTTTTAGAATTTTATTTAAGTAAGCTCGCGACTCATTGAAATCGCCTATCGTAATTAAAATCTGAGCGAGCGTAAAAAATATTTCAGGATCATGTTCGCGATACTTTAGATAAAGCTTATAATAATATATCGCTTTAATAGAATCGCCTTTCTTCGCATAGATATCGCCTAAGTATTTGAGCGTATAATTCCTATACTTCGCATCTCCATCTTTTCTCTGGATCGAATTATAAAGAGAAGTAAAATATAGAATTGCTTTCGGATAATTCTCAATTTCCGCATTGAGAGATCCAAGAAAATAAAGTAAATCAGAATCTTCGGAGTAAAATGATATTACACTCTCCAAAAGATCTGCTGCTTGTTTAAATTTATTTTGCTTAATTAAGAGTCTTGCTTTTAAAATAAGTGCTTCTTTGTATTGATTGTTCGCGAGAGCTAATGAGGATTCTACATCATTCATGCTCTCAGCCCATTCTTTGATTTCAAAATGACTGTTTGCTTTTAGATAATAAGTAGAACTGCTAATAGGAAGATTATTTTCCTTCGAGCAAGCTATATAGAATTGAAAGTATTGAATTGCTTTTCGGTGCAAGCTGATAATTTGATTCACATTTCGGGTATTCATATGATTTGCCTGCACCTGGTATTTTATTCCGAGAGAAAGCAAGAACGCAGGCGTAAAACTTTCCGTCTCACCGGCGAGCGGTTGGCAAACTTTAGGCTTTTCTTCCTGTCCCAAAATTCCAGAGGTTGAAATGACGATAATTGCAATAAAAAGAAGAGATGAGACGTGTCTGTGAATTGGAATTGACTGTAGCTCGGATAAATTCATATTGTAACCCTTAACTGATAATAGGTACTTAACTAAATAAAGAGCAGAATAAACCAATAATTTAATTTATAGAATCGGGTTTTTTTACGATTCTTATAGTAATACGCTTTTTTGCGCTCTCTACGAACAAAGAGAAAGAGGAACCATTGATTAAAATTTTAAAAGACAACCTAATTTTTGTATTGGCAATTGGTATTTTTTGGCTGATTGCATTTCCGGTTGTCATTTTCAAACGACACGCAATCCTCAATTGGTATGCAATCACCATGTCTCCGAGCGGTCACTCTCCAAAAGTCATGCGAAAATTTTTAGATAAAGGTGATGGGATTTTAAATAAAAACTTAGAAGACGCAATCAAATCTCCGCGCCTCAAAGAAGAACTAGAGAATGTAAAAAATAGACCAGCCATACTAACAGGTCATTTAAAGAATATGGAAGAAGCCTGCGATTACTACAAATCTGTCGCAAATAAAAATGAAGTCTTGCAATATCCCTCCTGGCTAGATAGAAACATTCGTTGGACAAGCGACCAAGAACTTTCAGCAGACGGGATTGGAAAAAGTAGAAAGCGCCTCCCTGAAGTAACTGCTCCCGATGAATACTGGAGAAAGAACGCAGACTCGATATTAGACGCTCTGGATTATTATAAACGAGGATTAAATTATTCCGGTCCCGAAATTATTGCCGCTGATAAAATTAGATCAGTTGCAAAAGCAATTTGTAGACCGGAAGAAATAATATTAGCCTATACTACATTTTTAAATTTTTCCGATGCCTATGTGGAAGAAATTTTACAAGAAGAAACAGAAGAGCTTGTAAAAAGCAAACAATCTTTCTTTGCTCCTTTGCTTCGTATCTTTGGTCTTGCCCCGGCTGCAGATAGAAATGAAATGTATGGATTAAATCCTCTCATGAAAAAATCTATTATCTGGGCTCGAATTAAAAAGAATATCAAAGAAGGAATCAAAGGAAGCAGAGCGGCTGATCCGAATTTGCCTCTACTGGCTGACTATATTAGAGGAGTCAATATTTTGCTTCTAGATACCAATCTCAGAAATTCTTCTCCTCATGAAGCAGATGCACTTTATGAAACCATTTTATATTTTTTACAGGGCACAACCGACTCCGGACAGCAAAGAAATGAAAGATTCTTTCGATTCAAGAGAGGAATTCTTCTTTTTAATACAGGAGAATTTGAGAGAGCCAAAATGGAATTTACCGCAGCGAAAGAATTTGACAATCTAAAAGAGGAATCTCCTATTTCAATGCGACTCATAGCGAGTCATATTTTTCAATCGAATTTGATGATAGCAAAGTGTAACTTTAAACTAGGCAAATACAAAGAAGCTCTTCTCTCACTGAAATCAGTAGAAAACCTTCTTTCTAATATTGATGGAAGAACTGGTGGAGCGGTAGAAATCGACTTGCTAAATGATTATAAAAACTCACTCAGAGAAACTTTGAAAAAGTTAGACAGATTCAAAGAAGCAGATGAAATCGAGTGAATAGAATTGCCTACTTCGACTACAATGCGACTCACCCGCCATTTACAAAACTATTCTTAGAGGCATATACTGATTACGCGGTAAACTTTTTCAATCCCTCCGGTGCTACTCGTTTTTCCCTTTCCAGACAATCTTTACTAGAAGGGGTGCGCGGTTATTTTGGAGAAATTACGAAGAAGGACAAGAACCAATTTGTATTCTGCTCAACGGGAACAGAGGCTAACGCTTTATTAATCGCAAGTCTAGTCGATTACTTAAAGAAATTTAAACAAGTCTATATTTCTCCATTCGAGCATTCTTCTTTTTACGGCTCCCTTGATTACTTCCAAATTCCATTTGATCTGATAGCAACGGATAAGACCGGTAAAGTTGATTTGAATGACCTGGAAGCCAAAATGAAACAAGCTCCTGCTCCTGTGTTTGTAATCTATGCAGCAAACGAGACGGGAGTCATTCAGCCTATGCAGGAGATTTATTCGATTGCCCGCCAATACGAAATGCCAATCTTTTCGGACTTAATGCAAGCGTTTGGAAAAATTGAAATTGATTTTTCAATTCTGGAAGGATTTACATTTAGTGGTCATAAGATTGGAGCGGGAATGGGGGCAAGTCTTGCGTATGCTCCCGCGAAGTATTTAAAAAAAGATCTTGGAATTTTTAAAGGTGGAAACCAGGAAAATAACCATCGTGCAGGAACAGAAAATAGCCCTGCAATTCAAGCATTTCAAACTGCCAGCAAAGAGCAATTAGCCACTCTCGAAGAAAAAAATAAGAGACTTACTTTATATAAATCCAAAATCGAAAAAGTTCTGAGTGAATTGGAAGCAGAGATCATCGCCCCCACTTCACCTAGACTTCCTTCTACCATATTCACCCTACTCCCCATTGATGAAATTGATTTTTTTATGATGGGAATGGAAGAGGCAAATATCGTAGTATCCACTGGTTCATCTTGCAAGTCTCGTACACGCGATCCCAGTTTTTCTCTCTTGCGAATGGGTTATTCCAAAGAAGAAGCATTACGAGCCATCCGTATTTCAAGCGGCTACTTTACATTAGACACAGAAGTGGAACGGCTACTGGACTGTATGTCACAAACAATCCAGAAGCTGAGATAGCCTGTCATCCCCGAAATTTTCTGTCAGGGATCTCTCTTAAAAAGAATTCCAATAAGAATACTGTGCAATGATTAAGACAACGGCTATTTCCCGTAATCCGTTCTTCCTTCTTTTATATCTAATCCGGATGGATGAGCTTGCGGCTTTTCTGCTACATAATCAATTGTTTCGAATCTAATTGTTCTGGCAGTACCAATGGATTCTCCATTTAGAGAAGCATTTAGTAAAATGTTTATATCATATGAGCCAGTCTTCTCAGGGCTAACAGTGAAATTTAATTCAGTAGAAGTTCCCGATGCAAAGGTCGCCAATGTTTTAGAAGTATCACCACTTACAACTTTTAGGTTTGGCGAAAATGTCAAATTCATCTTCGCATTTGTAAGATTTGAAAAAGCTCTTGCAGTAACGACTACATTGATTGGCTGATTAGGATTACCCGCTCTATCGTGCGACCAACTAATTTCAACTGGTAGTTGCATTTTTGCATGCGGATTTTCTCTATCAGTATAAAATACTCTTGTGCTCTGTTCATTATTGGATTTCAAAGAACACTGGGCAATTAGAAGACAAAATAAAAATAGTTTGATTGAATTGTTTAACATAAATTTCTCCTTTATGGTAGTGTGATGGTTATTGTTGCGTTATTTGTATTTCCGGTAGTGCATGCATTTGAAATCACAGCGCAAGCCGAATAGGTTCTTATTTCTACGATGTAAACTTTTCCGGCAGTGACTGACGTGGTGCAAGTTTCTGAAACAGCTTGGTTACAAGTTTTTACGCTTGTTCCTTGTTGAAAAATATAAACATCTGGATCTTCCGTTGTGCCACCACCGTCTGTCGCTGTTACTGTCATATTTCCAGAATTGGTAGGAGTAATTTTATAGAATTTACTTCCGAATAATTTATTGGCTGCAACACTTGTCATTCCACAATTTTGACTACCTGAGACACTGACTGCATTAATTACAGTTCCCGTGCTAGCTCCCGGTACTTCCAAAATAAAATTATAAGGATAACCGGCACTTGTCCCAGAACCAGTGCAAGTATGACCATTAGATGTATTGGCGGAAGCCTTACTCACATTTGCCTCAGCACCTTCCGTTGCAGCAATTGATTCCATTGTCAGAATATTATTAATCGCTGTCGTATCACCCGTATTAGCCGCTTTTAGAGCAATGATAAATTCATGGATATAGGTAATGCTGTTAATAGTCTTGAGCGCAATCACCGCATTCCAAATTTTAGTGAACGAATAATTAAGATTATCCGTTTGAGAATTTTTCGCATCAGAAACACTATCATACAAATCCCAGATGACAGATTGCACTGAACCTTCTGAATAAAATCCATTGTTTGTATGCGTACTGTCTCCATATTGATAGTAAACCCACCGGAAGCTCTCGTGTCTGTATAAATTGGATCGTCTAAAAAAATTGCTCCCATCGCATTTCCAAGTCCTTCCCCGTAAGCAATTCTAGGCTCTAACGTATCATTACTGGAATGAGAACCACCTATAGAATCACTTCTTGATAGAGCAGACTCTAAATAATGTGTAAACTCGTGCGCAATTACATGTCTATCAAACTCATCCGAATCACTAGAACGATTTCCTAGTAGCACAATACAGTTATTAACCCCCGTTCCGCAAGTAGATGTAGATGTTGTAAAAAAACTTCCAGTATTGCTAGAAGAAGTCCACTTAATATTTAAGGCAGGAAAAACGGTAGTCGAATTTGCTGTTAGTATTTTTTGAATGGCAGTATACACAACATCTAGGATGCTAAAGGGTCCACTCCCTCGATTGGAATCTAGGGCAGTTACATTTACCGTACAAGACGTTGTGCAACTACTCGTCGTTGTGCTTGAAGAGGAAACAGCGTAAGCTGTTCCAACAGATCCACTTGTGACTGTATTTACTACTTGAAAGTTATAGGTTGGCGAAGTTGTTTTTACCATTTGCGCGACAGCAACAATAGTAAAAGTAGAGGTACTGACTGATGCGCCTGTAATCGTATAAGCACCAGAACTATCAGTGCTAGTCGATGTAACAGTATTCGAACTACTGTCTAATAATTTCACCAAGACTCCTCTAGCGGGTCGATTTGTTATCCCAGATGTAACTAACGTACTAGTGGTTGTATTGAGAGGAACATTTTCATAATTAATCGTGCCTGAAACATTTACAGTCCCAGAAGAACTTCCCGTTCCCGTTCCTGTCCCAGTTCCCGTGCTAGTTCCTGCCGACGAAGACGATCGACTAATACTCTGCAACAAAAACAATAGAATTAAAGTTTGCAGAGAGTCATCTTTTTTCTTTGTAGCACATACTGGCAAAAAGAAAATGATTAGAGAAATGAAAGCTATTTTCTTTAGATATTTTTGCATTTTTTATCCTTATAATCTGCTTTTAAAATGAAAAAAATAATCCCGATAAGAAGAGCATTTGAATTCTTACATTTTAAAAGATTATTCCCTAGCTTCAATTATCTTGGTTGAAATTGTCAAGATTTTATTTCTCTAGAAAACTTTTGACTCTAAGACTAGCATTTTCTCGAATACTCTTATAGAAAAGATGAAAATCCATTAAATGATAATTCTTTCCAAGCTCAAGAGTTGGAAATCCATCTTCTGCAACTTTGTGCGTCCAGAGAATTCCATTCTCACATTTTGCATCTGCAATTCCGGGAAGAATTCTATCGAAGGTTTTAGGCATACTCCCCGGGTTTGATTCTTTCGGCATATAGACATTATCCTCAGACCAACTCAGCGGATTAACACAGAAACCGTTATCATAGAGTTCTTTTAGCCGACTTGGTGTTTTATCCCAGACATAGGTATTCCAGCTAATCAAGCAACCCGTTTGAGTTGCGGATTTGCAAACTGGCAATCCAGAATCACTAGCGGGATAAGGCCAGCCAAGCGTATAAGCGGCTACCATCGTTTTGCCCATATCTGACTTCGCAATTACTTCAGAAAGAAGTCTCTTTGCGTGATGAGTTCCCTGGCTATGAGAAGCCAGAATCCATGGACGACCCTTGTTAAAATTATGATAGTAGTATTCGAAAGCGTTCTTTACATCTTCATAGGCAAAGGCTAATGCTTGTTTTCCTTCATCAGTTTCTTTTAAAAAAGCGAAAATCGCTGCTTGTCTATAGCGAGGCGCATACACACGACAGCAATCATTGAACACACTCGCTTGCATCTTCATCGTGCCTTCGTCGGTTCGCTTGTTTAAAGCTTCATCCGTTAAATCCCCATTCCAGTATACTCCTTTAATAAGAGTGGTAGGGTGAATAAAAAAAACATCGGCACGGGCTAATGCCTGTTTATCGGTAAAACCTGAATTTTCAGGAACCAGATCAGCGAGGTCTTTTTTTTCAGGATGAGCTGCCCAATAATTCATTTCAGAATAATCTGGCAATAGCAAATTAGCATTTTGCTCTAGGGTCTTTTCTGGTTTTAAAAGAAAAGCACAACTAGAAATTACAATTAGAAATAGAATTGAAAATTTCATTTTAAGTCCTTAAGTAACTCACCTTACGCAAGGTGAGCGACCAGCGTGCCCAGCGCTGAAGGTGGGGTTACACCTAACGGTGGGTTCGCTGCCGCGGGCTATTGATTCATTAGATTTATCTAATGTTCTTAATTTCATAAAATAATCCATAGCTTTACTTCTTTGCGTAACGTGAGTTAAGTAAGTTTTATTGTGTATTTTCTTAGACAGGATTGATTTACAAGATTAACAGGATTATGTATTACATCATGTAAATCCTGTTAAATTTGTCCTAAAATTTTTTAGCTTTTACATAGAATTTTACTTCATTGTTTAGGAATAACATTGTAAGAAAGCTTAATCCAATTTTGTTCAAAGGTAGTTAGTATTTCTGAATTCACATCTGTTTGTGTATCAAATATTTCTTTGGAAGACTTAGGAAGAATAAAATAAATCAACTGGATAACAAATCCCGTATCTTCAATGGCAATAAAGCTAACGATTGACTTTTCTTTTTCGATATTTTTATTTTTCTCCAAAATTCCTTTGATAAAAAGAATTGCTTCATTTACCTTGGTGTAATTGTTAGTATGCGCAAGCTTAATCGTCTGCACAATTTTTCGAGTTGGCTCTGAAGAAATATTTTCCACCGGATTATCAATGAAAGCAGAGTTAGGGATTGTTAGCCGCCGCCCATCCATCGTTTCTAATTTTGTAGTGCGTAAACCAATATCATGAATCTTCCCATCCACCCCTTTCACTTTCACACGATCGCCTTTGACAAATGGCTTGTCGATAAATATCGTTAATCCGCCAAACATATTCGAGACTGTATCCTTTGCGGCTATCGCAAATGCAAGACCTCCAATACCAAGTCCGGCAAGCACCGCACCTACATCATAGCCTGCGTTGTTAAGACCAACGATTATACCAAGAGCCCAGATGGTAAATGCAGTTCCCTTTTGCACAATCGGAACGATAATATCATCCAAGTCATTTTCTGTTTCTTCGGAAAGAGGAACTAGATAATTTTCAAATAGAGAATTCACAAGTCTTTCAATCAACCAGGCTACATTTAAAATAAATAAAAATTGAAATACTTTTCCTTTCAGAGAATCAACGGCAGGTGATACAGTGAGCACTTCAAAGGCAAAATGAAATCCGATGAGGATAACAGCTAACGAAACAGGCTCTTCCATCATATCAACAATGATATCGTCTATCCTAGTCTTGGTTTTGGAAGTTAGACGCGCTATCGTATGCTTAAAAAGCCAATAAAGAATTTTCGCAATAACAAGCGAGCTAAGTATAATTACAGCCGCAATCAACCAATCCGAAATCAAATTCCCATAAAACGTCTTCTGAAAAAACTCAAAGTTCATAATTTCTCCTATTGAACACTGTCACCTCGAACAGTTTCCACCCTTTCGCTTTGCTCACCTACCGCCAAGCGATGTGAGAGGTCTATCTGGCAAAAAAATAAAAAAATTTCCTAGTTCTAAGAACTAAGGTAGATTTCTCACGATGAGGCAGTTCGAAATGACAGTAATAACTCCTCATTCATAATTCATAATTAACTCTACTCCCATTCTATCGTGCCGGGGGGCTTATGGGTAATGTCATAGAATACATACGAAATATTTTTCACTTTTTGAATTTTAGCGCATAATGCTTGTAATACGTTTCTATCCATTGGATAAAAATTTGCGGTCATTGCTTCCTGGGACTCGACCGGACGAAGAACGATGCTAAATTTTCCAAGTTCTGATCCGACGGGCACGAGGACAACAGGCATTTGCCAGATGGCTTCGACTAAGTTGTTTTCAACCAGGTGATTCCATACTATATCATCCACTTCTCTTAAAATATCTGAGTGAGAACGATCTAGTTCTACTTTCGAAAAATGAAATTCTACTTTAGATAAATCTTTTACAAAAGGAAGTAAAACAATTCGGTTTACTCCTTTTACAAGGTTTGTAATAAGACTAGAGGCTTCGTCGTATTTGCCCCAATCAGCAAGAGAATCACTTAAAACCACACAGGCACTATAACTTCTCTGGTCACCCTGCACACCTACCGATTGAACAGGAAGAATTTTAGAGTGAAGCTGTGGATAACGAGAAATTACCTTTTCTAATCCTTCCTGGTTATTAAACCCATGATACTCATGAGAAGAAAGCATTCGAACAGCGAGTCCGGGTCCCGGAAATGGATGACGGATAACCCAGTTTTTTTCTAGTCCTAGCATCGTTCCAAGTTCACGCACTTCGTCTTTATATAAATCTCGAATTGGTTCGAGGACTCTTCCCTTTTCCATTAGATCAAGCACCGCTTGCACACGGTTGTGGTGAGTTTTGATTTTATGAGAGTGCTTGGTTCCACCGCTTTCAATTGTATCGGGGTAAATAGTGCCTTGCCCCAAAAGCCATTTGGATTCCGCCAAATGGAATTTATCGGCTACATCGTTTTTACAATCAATAAATAGCTGACCAATAATCTTTCGTTTTTCTTCCGGCTCCGATTTTTGATGTAGAGCAGAATAGAATCTCTCCGATTCATCTGAGACGAGTAGGTCAACGCCTAAGTCATGCAGTTTATGACGGAGATTTTCAACTTCATTGAATCGCATAAATCCAGTGTCGATTAACAACCCTTTGACTCTCTCAGCACCGAGCGCTTTCGCGAGTAGCAAATAGGATACTGTAGAATCAACTCCACCGGAAATAAGCATGAACACATTATTGTCTTTAGCCTCCGCTTTGATTTCAGAAATCTTAGCTTCTAAAAATTGCTGTATGCTCCATGTGTTAGAAAGCCCACAAATGGAAATGAAATTTCCGAGAAACACTAATCCTTTTTCGGAGTGAGTGACTTCGGGATGAAATTGGATACCATAGATTTTTTTTGTGTCGTTAAATACTCCCGCATAACGGCAATGATCCGTTCGACCGAATGGCTTAAACCCGGAAGGAAGTGCAACTACTTCGTCTCCATGGCTCATCCAGATTTTTTCTTTAGCAGTAAATCCATTTACGATAAACGGTGTGTTATCCTCAACTTCTAAGATTGCAGGACCATACTCTCTGTTAGCCGACGATTCTACTTTGCCACCTAGAATTTTCATAATGAGTTGATGTCCGTAGCAAATTCCTAAAATCGGAATGCCTAGCTCTAATACTTTAGAGTCAATCTGCGGGGAATCTTTTTCGTATACGCTATTCGGTCCGCCGGAGAGAATTAATCCTGCGTATTCTTTATACTTTTCTAAACTCTCTTCGTTCGAAAGAATTTCTGTGTATGCTCCGAGCCTTCGAACTCTTGAGGAAATTAAATGAGCGTATTGCCCGCCAAAATCTACGACGCCTAATTTTTTACTATGATTCATACAATCCCTGAAAATTATTGATACAATAAATTAACCAATCACCAAAGGTAACCAATGAAAAAAACAATCTCATCCTATGAAGGAAAACAAGCCTCTATTCGCGATTTAAAAACCCCTGAGCTGGAAACATTTACTAATATTTATAAGGGTAATGATTACACAATTGATTTTACGATTCCAGAATTCACTGCCATCTGCCCTAAGACGGGTCTACCTGATTTCGGAACCATTCATATCAGCTATACTCCAAACGCAGAATGTATTGAACTCAAGAGTCTTAAAGAATATATTTTATTTTTTCGAAATGTTGGAATCTTTCACGAAAACGTAGTCAACAAAATCTACGATGATTTTAAATCAGCGATCAAACCAAAACATCTAAAAGTATTTGGTGACTTCAGTGTGCGAGGTGGAATTAAAACAACAGTCAAGCGTGAATCGTAATTGTATTTAAAAATATCACCAATAAAAATGATAAGAATTTTTATGACTTTTAACTTCTACAAAGTTCTAGATCTGTATCAATGTAATCCCCGTCAATAGTTCGGGGGTTGGAAAATAATTTCATCGAATAAACCGCATTCGCCACAATTCTTTTTTAAACTGATTCTCAATTAATATCCGTAAGTTTTTTATCGTCTAACAAATGCTATTCAATAAAAAGACTATACATGTTTCCTCTTTAATTTAAATTACGTTAATTATTTATTTTTTCACTAAAAAAGAAACAGAAAAAGCAAGGGAATTCGCTAGTGCACATCAATCCATCCATTCCCATTTTGTTAGTCGAAGACGACGAAATGCTAAGTATCGTAACAAAAGAATCTCTACGAAAATTCGGATACTCTGTTTTTACCGCAAATACTGCGACTAAGGCAATTAAAGAAATTCAAACTAACTCTGCAATTTCTATTGTGTTAATGGATATTGATCTTGGCTCTGAAATGGATGGAATCGAAACGGCTAATATTATTTTATCGCAAAGAGATATTCCTTTAATATTTATTTCTAGTCACACCGATGTTGAAACTGTTCAAAAAAAAGAAGCAATCAACTGTTATGGTTATATACTAAAGAATTCCGCTCCTATCATTTTAAATACAACAATCAAGATGACTATAAAACTTTTTGAAGCAAAGCAAAAAGCGAGGGAAACGGAGATTACCCTCAAACAGAGCGAAGCTCATTATCGATTTCTGTTTGAACATGGAAATGATGCAATTCTGATTGTGGATTCAAATTCAAAATTTGCGGACGCAAACCCGGCAGCTTGTAACCTACTCGGCTATACGCATGATGAGCTTTTAAATTTATCGATTCCAGATACGCAACTTCCAGAAGATTTAGTAGAACAACGACTCCGACTCGATGAATTGAGGATGAAAGGAAAAGCAATTAATATTCGCAGGTTTAGGCGTAAAGATGGAAGTATTTTCTTGGGGGAAACGAATGCGTTACTCCGACCTGATAATTTTATACAAGCTACGATTCGAGATGTTACTGATCAAAAAAATAAAGAAGAATTAATTGAAACATTTAATAAAAGAATTCAAAAAGCACATGTTGAATTGCTGCAAAGACAGTTTGCGATTGATGAACATGCAATTGTAGCAATCACTGATATTCGTGGAACAATTCTTTATGTAAACGAAAAGTTTTGTGAAATTTCTCAATATACCGGAGAAGAGCTATTAGGAAATAACCATCGCATTATAAATTCAGGTTATCATCCCCAAAAATTCTTCATTGAAATGTATGCAACTCTAAAACAAGGACTTGCCTGGCATGGAGAAATCAGAAACCGAGCAAAAGATGGCAGCTACTATTGGGTAGCCACTACTATTGCTCCAATCAAAAATGCAGAAGGAAAAATCGAACAATACTTTGCAATTCGAACTGATATTACAAATAGAAAAAAAGCCGAAGAAGAATTGGAATCACATCAATTGGAGTTAGAAGCACAATACAAAGAACTGGAAACAATCAATAGTGAATTGAATACAGTGAAAACACGTTATCTTGATCTCTATGACCTTGCACCGGTTGGCTATTTCAGCACGAATGAAAAGGGAGAGATTGTAGAGGCAAATCTCACATTAGCCACTTCGCTAGGAGTAGATAGAGACTCAATTCTATTGCAACCGATTTTTCCTTTCATTTGCTATCAAGACCATGATAATTTTCATTATCTTCAACAAGAATTACGCCGTTCAAAAAAACAACAATCCTGTGAACTTAGAATGAAAAAAATAGATGGCTCTGAATTCTGGGTAAGATTCGATGCCATGCCTTTTACAGATATCGAAGGAACTCATCTTATAAGAGTAGCTGTAGTAAATATTTCTAGGCGCAAAGAAGTAGAAAAAGAATTGCACCATTATATGAAAGACCTAGAAAGTTTAAACAAAACAAAGGATAAATTTTTTAATATCATAGCGCATGATCTGCGTAATCCGTTCGGTGGAATCATGGGCATTGCCGATCTACTAGAAGAAAAACTTCTAGCCAAAAAGGAGGAAAATTATCCAACTCTTCTGCAATACGCCAAGTTAATCCAAACTTCATCTAGGTCTGCGTTTACCCTTCTAGAAAATTTACTTCTATGGGCAAGATCACAAACGGGTGAAATCAATATTAACCCCCGTAATCTTAACTTACATGCAATGATCTCCTTTACAATTCCCATTGTAAGTGTAAATGCATTCAAAAAGAATATTACGATTGAATCTAGTTTATCAGGAAATCCTATAGTATGCGCAGACGAATTTTGCCTAAGCACGATTTTACGAAATCTTCTGACTAACGCTATAAAATTTACACACCCGAATGGCATAATAACAGTAACCTCCAGAGAGTTGAAAGACTGCATAGAAATTTCGATCAACGATACAGGTATTGGCATGAATTCAAAGACGCTCGAATCCCTTTTCAGAATTGATTCAAAATCAAGTAGAGTAGGAACAAATAATGAAACCGGAACAGGTCTTGGTCTTATCCTTTGTAAGGAATTCGTAGAAAAACAAGGTGGAACTATCACTGCGACGAGTGAAGTAGGATTTGGAAGCACGTTTACTTTTACTTTGCCGCAGGCTCGCTCTCAGAATTCGTAAAGTCTTTTCTCTCGAAGAATTTCTTGTTTGGAATTCTTCCAAATTTGTCATTCGAGTATTCTTTTTTGATTCGATTCAGATAAAACATATCTACCTCACCTTTATTCTTTGCATTTACTTTTCCTCTGTATTCGCAATCAAATCTCTCTTTGATTTCTTCATAAGTTTTAATAGAAATATTGATTCGACCGGGCGTGCCGCTCGACTCCATACGACTTGCTATATTGACTGTGTCCCCCCAGATGTCGTAAGCAAATTTTTTTTCCCCAACGACACCAGCCATCGCAGGACCGGAGTGGATACCAATGCGTAACTCCCAATAAGGAACGTTAGTCGCTTTCTTAGCATCCTTTAATTCATTCATTATTGAGAGAATTTCCAGAGCAGCAAGACAACAATCAACTGCTTTTGTTTTATTCACTTTTGGAATTCCGCCTGCGCACATATAACTGTCGCCTATCGTTTTTAATTTTTCGAGTCCATACAATTCAAGAACATTATCAAACATAGAAAAACATAAATCTAGTTCTTTGATTAATTCATGCGGACTCAAATCCTCTGCAATCTTTGTAAAACCTACAAAGTCAGTAAACATAATCGTTACGTTCTCAAAATAAACAGGCTGAACCGATCCCTTCTCTTTCAATTCTTCTGCAACTAGCTCGGGAAGAATATTTAAAAGTAATTTGTCTGATTTATTCCTCTCCTCCTCTGCTTCCATTTGTGCAATCATAGCAATCTTCTTTTCTATTACAGCTTGCTCCTTTGCTACCTCTGCATGACGTTTGGCTTCCTGTAGTTCAATGAAAAGATTTGATCCGTGGATAATCCCTGCTAGCTGCTCGCCTAAAATGGAAAGCTTCGTAATATCTTCTTTGGATAATGCCAATTCACCTATGTTGTATAAATCGAGAAAACCAATTGGCTCATTTTGTAGAATGAGTGGAATCATGAGTAGATTCTGAGCTTTGACCAATCTAACCAGAAACAATTCCTCTTCATTTAAAATGGATTCTCTTACTCTAGAATAAATTACTTTTCTAGATTTGAATGCGATGGCGTGCGCGCCTCTGGCAGTTTGAATTCTTGTTTCTGTATTAATTACACTCTTTAAATCTTCCTGAGAAATAAAATCAGGAAGAGAATAATCCATTATCTTTAATCTCTGTTTATCCGAGCTAACACTGCTTAGCCCGAAGTGTTGAATATTAAAATTCTTTCCTATATATGCTAACACTTTCTTCATAATGATTTTTATATCGAGGTCTTCGTTTAGACTTTTAATCAGAGAATTTAATTCTTCAATTTCTCTTCTCTGTTTTTCAGTTTGGAACAGCAAATTAACAGTATTCACAACTCCTGCAATCTGAGAACAGAATACATTTATCTTTTTAATATCAGCCTTATTTAATTGCATGGGACTTTCGATATTGGAAAAAGCCATTAGCCCTATCGCCTTGTTACGCATAAGCAAAGGAACTTCTAACAAAGATAGAGATCCAGTAGCATTCATAACTTCACGATCAATTGGAAATTTCAATTTGGCAGAATTTTTCGCAAAGAAGGGATTTTTTCTTTTCCATACGATAGCCGAAATACCTCCATCTTTATCCAAAGGAATTTGCAGTTTCTCCATGAACTGATAGGCGTTATCCGGTATTTTTGTATGACTATAAATTTTAAAAGTCTGTAGATATTGTTCTTTTTCATCCGGCAAATACAACCAAACCGCTGCGATGTTATACTTCTGGTAAACGTATTTCGAAATTTCAATGAATATTTGTTTTAGATCAGAGTAAGAATTGATTACATTTGTAAAATTATTCAAAGCCTCAATATCTTCTTTCGAACTGTTGAGCTCTTTTGTTCTTTCGGTTACTTTTATTTCCAATGACTCGGTGAGTTCTTCTACTTTCTTAAAAGCTTTTGAAAATTTTAAAGATAGAATCATCGCCTGCGTAAATATCATAACGACTAACGCATACGGACTATAAAATCCTGTTTGAATTACTTCCCGTGAATATAGAATATCCTGAACTATAGTAGCGGCTAATACCAAGAAACCAAAGAGAGAAAGAAAGGAATATTCTATTTTCTTCGCAACGGAATACACAAGCGAATAAATCAAATAGATAATACTTAAAAGTAGAATAATTTGATACAACTCAGCAGACTTCGAAAATATTTTTACAGGGGTTAATAATGTAAATAGCATAAAAATAGAAGCAAGGAAATAGGTAAAATATACGATGTATTTATTTTGCCTTGTTTTGATGCTTAGAGTAAAATACTGAATAGCCACAGGAACACTAAAATACATAGAGCCATATTCCAATAGACAATAAAACTTATATCCTAGACTAGGAAAGGTTTCTACAAATAGATATTCACTTGTCGAAATCAACCGGATAAGAACGATTAGGCAGAGCAAAGAAAAGAATAACGGAGAGCCTTCTTTTCTTCGAATCGACCAGATTAATAAATGATATGCCCAGATAATAAAAATTATTCCGATTACAAATAACTCAGTCCCTCGCAATTGATTGACATAAGATTGAACATCACTTGCTCGTCCTAGATAAAGGTGATTCCATAACCCTCCGAGTCGATTGTGGTAATTCGAAACCTGAACGATGATTTCCAATTTGTTCGTCATTGCATGAACAAATCCTATCGAGGGCAAATGCATTGCCTCTGCCTCACTCTCCTCTTTTCCTATGACACCTACAGATTGCGTTAATTTAGCATTAATAAAAATGCGATAGGCGGTTCCCTGATATTCACTTCTGAGAGCCAATACTTCTCCAACTAATTGTTCGGGCAATGAAACCGTTAGGCGATAAGTTGCAAACCCATCTCCACTGAAAGTCTCTGTAGAATTTTTTATAGGATGACCGTTCCAAGAATGTGGAACTTGTATATAGTCTAACGTCTTTCTTAAGAGCTTACCATCTTCGCAAGAAGCTCGAACAGTGTCACAAGTAAAATCATTTGCAGTCAGCAATTCCTTCGAATAGAACTCCCATTCCCCATCAGTTTTTCGAATTTTCTCCTTTCGGATGTCGCCTATCGCCAAAGGATTCCAATCTCTTAAGTCCAAAATTCCTTTGCTTGCAATCGGTGTTTTTTTAGACGCATCGCCACACGAAAGCAGAAAAAGGAAAACAACGACTAGACTTAGAAAAGATTTCATTTGACAATCAATTCTTTCAGCCTTCTAAAAATCAAAACTTTTAATTAATTTTTTATGCGTTGCAAAAAGGAAATCTAGTTTGGTTTTCGGGAAAAAGAGTTTTGCTTGAAGTTCTAAAATGTTGTGTTCAAGGAAATGATTTCCGTAATTTTGTTCTTAGGAAAAAATCTATCATGTATGAAAAACTACCATCCCATATTCACGAAGTCTGGAAAAACCTTTCCAATATGCTAATTGCATTTGGTGAAATGGGAGACAGACTCGACCCAGCAAAAATTAATACTTATGCAGATACATTGATTGTAAAAGCAGAAGAGTTGAAAAAATCTTTAAATGAGTTAGAGCCTACTTTTTCTTTGGAAATAAATTCTACAGAGTATGTGCTGACACAAGCAGCTTCTCAGGCACTCCAAGCAGTGGCGCGTTTTGAAACAGCACGAATCAGACCACATGAAATACTGAAGGCATACCAATCTTTTCGTCCGATGCATCGCTCAGAGGAAATTCTTTACACGCTCTCAGGACGCTTCCAAGAAATCAGTAAACATTTCCTGCATCCATCACAAAAAGAGAATAAAGAACTCTTAGCTCGAATCAGTAACTTGGAAATTGCTAATCAGAATGATTCAAATGCAATGGAGAAAGGTATAATAGAAGTAAACAACAAACGAGGAGAGCATGGAGGCTATTCGTTATATATCCCTGAATACTATAAGAATAATACTAAGTATCCGCTTGTAGTTGCTCTTCACGGCGGGTCAGGTCACGGGGCAGATTTTCTTTGGAGTTGGCTTTACGATGCACGGACGTTTGGATTTATACTAGCTGCACCAACTTCAATAGATAGAACTTGGTCACTTCATTCCATTGCAACAGATGCAAATCGATTAAACAAAATGCTCACAGAAATTTCCACAAAATGGAATATTGATACAAATCATATTTTACTTACAGGTCTCTCGGATGGAGGAACGTATTCAATGCTTCTTTCGATTGCACACCAATCACCCTTTACCCACTATGCGCCGGTAGCAGCGGCTGTGCATGTTCTCCTCAACCGTAGCACGGGAACGATTGCTGCGCCAGTAAAAGACCTTCCTATTTACCAAGTCCATGGTGGTCGGGATTGGATGTTTCCAGTGGCTAGTGCCAGATTAGCCGCTTCCGCCCTTAAAAATGCAGGAGCAAAAATCATATATAAAGAAATTCCTGAGCTTTCTCACAATTATCCGCGTGACGAGAATATAAATATATTGAAATGGTTTTATCCGGAAGGGTTTTAGAAGAGCGGATTGCGTCTATTATATCGCCTACCTCGCCGGAAAACGAGTCATCTTTGGTCGAGAAGGTGATATGCATATAGAATATTTTCCTGTTGGTTCGAATTCAATATTTGAGAATGAATCTTTGGGTATACTTGTTGCTATGCTGCCATTAGCCGTGGAAAGTTTTTTTACTAGCGTCACGGGTGACTACTCCTTATTATCCGACAATTCTTTTCGAGGTTTAAAAAGCGCGTGGTAAAGGATGAGTCCATCAATCGAACTGATGATGATTGTAGACAGGTTCTTAGTGTCGATAGAATCAATGAATACCTTATTCGAAGTGAATGGGAATGATATCCGAAAGAGTTTCGATATCATAAAAGGATTCGTCTAGAAATGCCTTTACTGCTTTTTCGGGATCACTTGAATCAAATCTGAAGTCTTTAAACCTAACTTCTTGCTCGGAAAAAAAATCATATCCATCGAATAGAATTTTATGAGTTTACTTTTCCATGTTTATAGTTTGTGAATGAAATATCCATATCCAAAGAACGAAGATGGACATGAAAGAAGCTGAAATAAAAATCGAAGTAGGCTCACTGGTATATTCAGCTAAGGCTCCGATAAAGATGGCTCCAATAGGAAGAGCGCCTAAAAAGCCAAGAGTATAAACGCTCATTACCCGCCCGCGAAGTTCGTTTGGAATAACCATTTGTAGCATTGCATTTGCCAGATTAAAGACGATCATAAAACCAAATCCGCCAATGAAAAGACCGACGAGCACAAGAGGCAACCACCGAACATAAGAAAAGAAAAATAGCATACAGGGAAAGGAAAAAAGTCCGATCATAAAAAACTTTCCTTTAAAACGAAAGTCTCCGAGAGCGGCGATTGTGAGCGCACCGGCTAACGAGCCTAAGCCCTGACTTGCCTGCATAAAGCCGACTGTAGTTGCATCGCCTTTCAAAATGTTTACAGCCCAGGCAGGCAAAAGCGTTATATAACCAAGTCCAAATACACTCGAAACAAAAATAATGAGTAATAGAATTCGAATTAGCGGATTACGAAACGAAAACAGAATTCCTTCTTTAATATCCGTGTAGGCAGAAAGACGAACAGGCTTTTCTTTTTGCTTCGGAATTCGAATCATCGTAAGCGCAATAATCACCGCCAAAAAAGAAAAACCATTCAATAAAAAACACCAAGCAGCGCCTAATTGAGAGTATGTGATACCGGCAATAGCAGGACCAACCGCCCTGGCTGCATTAAACATGGACGAATTCAACGCGATTGCATTGGTTAAATGCTCTCTGTCCACAAAATCGATTACAATGGACTGTCTAGCCGGCGCATCAAATGCATTCGCAATTCCAAGGGCAAATGCCATTACCACAATATGCCAGGAACTAATTGTTCCAGTAAATGTGAGTAGAGCTAGAATGAATGCAAGTAGCATCATCACAACTTGGGTAATGATTAAAATTGTTTTTCGAGGAAAACGATCTGAAACAACACCGCCGACAAGAGTTAGAAGCGAAGGAGCACCCGAAGCAAAACCAACATATCCCAAAAAAACGGGCGAATGGGTAAGCTCAAAGACTAGATACCCTTGGGCTGTAACTTGCATCCACGTCCCGATGAGGGAAGCAAGTTGACCGACGAACCAGAGTCTATAGTTTCTAAACCGAAATGCTGCAAAGACTTTCAATATACTCTCAGGTTTTATTTTAAAAGTGGAAATACAACTACTTTGTTTAGGATAAATATTTTGAAGAAGACCTTAAAAAAACGCTTTACAATGAGAACAAGTCTCAATAACGTATTCATATGGAAAAATGTCATTGTGCCCGTGTCCCTTTTGATCAAATAGTCAAGCTCGCCCTAAATACTAGCTGTTCTTACGAGCGAATCGCCAAGGATTTGAATGCAGGCGAAACCTGCACCGCTTGTCGAGAAGATATGAAAGCTTATTGCGAATCTGCCGGAGCTAACACTCAATCACAATTACAGGGGGCGCTTTAGGAAATTTTTCTAACTCTTTTAGAATGTCCTTAAGCGTTCCTCTGTATTGAATTTCATCATCTGCCGTTAGGTTTAGACCCCAAGAAAATGCGATGGTTTTTTTGGAATACTTCGCAATTTCTTGAATTACTTTTTTATACCGATAGGGAGTCTCATACATTACGAGAGTATGTCCAAGCGACAAATAACGGTTAATCTCTATCTTTCGTTTCTCTTCTTCTCGATTTAAAAACCCAATAAACGTAAACGGTGAAATTCTAAATCCACAGAGCGCCAACGCACAAGTAAGCGCACTGGCTCCGGGGACAATTTTTACTTCTATTCCATTTCTTACAGCAAGATTGACAAGTCCACTTCCCGGATCTTCTATTCCCGGAGTTCCGGCATCTGAAATCAAGCAAGTCAAATAACTCTCTTTCAGTAAACCCAAAAGACGATTCATTTCCGAATCATCGGAATGCTCATTTAGTAATTCAAATTCTTTATCAATTCCATTTAGCTTTAAAAGTTTGGAAGTTTCTTTGTGCTCTTCCCCAATGATTAAATCTGCCTGCTGCAATTTCTCGATTGCATTCATAGCAATATCGCGCTCATTTCCGATAGGGACTGATATGATATATAATATACTCATGGTTTAATAAAATACGGTCAATCCAATCTGTCATTCCCGAAACCTGTCCCCGAAATCTTTTATCGGGGATCTAGTCGGGAATCTGTCATTCTTGAGACCCCTTTTCGAGTGTGACATTTGTGGTTTCATCTAAATACTGGCTGGATCAGGCAATTAATACTTCTACATTTATCGGCTAATTCTGAGTTTCCTTTGTCAATTAAAACTCCGAACCGAGTGGCAGATTTGAGGAGAGGAAAGTCATTCTCTGAATCTCCAAACGCCAAATCAGCATTTGCCCCTACTCTTTCCCACAAAGCTTTGACTTTGCCCTCTCCATAGGTGTAAGGCTCGACGATTTCTACGGTAGAAATTCCTTCTTTTTCTAAAAGACTCATACCAATTACATTTTCCGGTGGGATTGAGAAGACTGGACTTACTTCTCGTATAATAGTTTCCGGTGAGGCGGTAACGATAAAAATCTTCCATTGCTTTTCTAACATAAACTTAACTAGCCCAATCATTTCTTTGTAGGGACTAACGCTTGTATTATCCTTGCGTTTGAGTTCTGCCTTCCAGACTTTCTTGGCGAAGCTACGAATTTTCTTTTCAGTCCAACCTGAAAACAAAAAGGATGACCAGCGATAAGCACTCTCCACGCCTTCCGCTTTCATTTTGTCAGAGTATTCCTTCCAGACAAATTCATTGAGTAGAGTAGGATTTTTCTCTCTCAACTTCCAGACTCTTTCTGCTTTTGTTTTGTCGTGAAAGAAATCTAGAAAATTTACCTTTAGCGATTTGAGTCCGTCAGCGATGAGTGCATTCATGACTGTCTCACCAAAGTCATTTTTAATTAATGTATTATCAAAATCAAAGGCTGCTAGTCCGGGAGATTTGCATATTTCCCAGACTAAGCTTGCATGATTTTCTCTTGTCCAATTTCTAAGCGGAAATGTCGAAATGGGTTTACTGATAGTCAGTCCTTATAAATCTACTTCTTTTAAAACTGCTAATTTATCGTTTTCATTTGGAAAGTAATGTTCAGGGTTTAAAATTACACTTTGGTATCTTACTTCAAAGTGCAAGTGTGGACCTGTGGAATGACCGGTGCTTCCTGAGAACGCAATGATCTGTCCTTTCGAAACTGTATCCCCTTCTTTCACAAGCAAAATAGAATTATGCGCATAAAGAGTTTGAATCTGATTTATATTATGTTGAATTGTAATTGAAAGTCCGTAATTTCCCTGGCTTCGAGCAAACAGGATTATACCATCATTAGCCGCAAGCACTGGGGAACGGTTTGGACAGGCAATGTCAATTCCAGTATGCATTAAAGTTCTTCTGAGTCCGAGCTTGGATGATATTTTGGAATTCGGAGTGCCTACAGGCCAGATCAATTCACGGTAATCGGATTGAATAATCTCTCTTCCTTTCCCCTGAATAAGAAGGCTCTTACTGTATTTTTCGCCGTAAGGGAAAAACAATGGTCTAGTCATTGGAATTGGCTCAGAGGAAGTCAATTGATTGCTAGCACGAAGCTCTTCCATGTTTGAATCTATCTCTCTCAAATAGGATTCTACGCTTCCTGGCATTTCTCTTGGGATTAGCCACTTGCCCTGTTTGTCGTTTAGGGTCTGGATGAATTCGTTGTCTACTTTTAAAGCCTTTTTACTTGAATTAGCGATAGTCGAAACTTTTGACCAAAGCATCATTCCCATTAATAGAAAAATTATATATCTCTTTCGCATTTTTGTCCCTCGTTTAAGGTTAATTTTCGCTCTTTTTTAATCTTACCTATACGGTAATTTAAATCCACCTCTCTCGTCAAGGCTTTTGCGCCCTCCAAAACCGAGGTATGAGACATAGGAGTCTCCGTGCCTCTCTGGCAATCTTAAACCCTCGGTTTAATCCGAGTAATTAAACCAATGACAATCAGAATGAGAAATGCCGAGACGGCGAAGGTGGTGAAGGCACCGAAGGAAAAATAGAGAAGAGCAAAAGAGATAGGCGAGACGCCGCGGGCTAAGGCACCGAAGCCGCGCATGATTCCCAGGTTTTTGCCCTGATCTTGGGCGGAGGAGAAGAGAGAGGCTAGAGAAGAAAGCCCCGGATTTAAAAAAGCGCTTCCGAGGGAAATAAAGCCCAGAGAAAGAATGGTAAGACCAATGGTTCTAGAAAAGCTCAAAGCACATAGACCTACGAAAAGAGACAGAGCACCGATAAATGCAATTTTCTTTTCTGCCACTTTGCCCGATATGCGGCGAATGATACCGCCCTGGACAAGGATGATGATAGAGCCCAAATACACAAAGGTATAACCGATTTCTCTTGGATTGAAGTTTAATACATCAAACAAGAAGAAATTGATACAAAACTCAAAGCCGGAGAAAGATAGCGAGAAGATGAGGTAGATTAGACATAGAAGCGGAAGCTCGGTTACGGTGGTCTTTCTAAGTCCTAGGATTGGATGCAGTTCCTTTCTGACTTCTGAGGTCTGCGGATTAAATGTCTCTCTAAATACAAATATTACTAGAATTAAATTTACAAGTGCAATCAACACCGAAAGCAAAGCAGACGAAGAAAAAACAGTCACCCCGTAGGCGGTCAAAGCGGGAAAGCTTGCTGTAATATCGTAGGAAGATAGGATTCCTCCGAGGGGAGGTCCGAACATAAATCCAAGACCAATCCCCGCCCCTATCATTCCCATTCCTTTGGCGCGGTCTTTTTCGGCGGTCACATCTGCCATCGCCGCGGAGGCTACGGAAATATTTCCCCCCATGCAACCTGTGATGAGTCTAGAAATTACGAAAAGAGTAAAGCTACCGGAAAAAAACCATACTAAGTAACCGAGGAAATTTCCCGTCGAGGTTAAGATTAGCGCGGGTTTACGACCAACGCGGTCTGACATTCTGCCCCAAATCGGAGCAAAGAAGAATTGTAAGATAGAATAAATGCTCCCTACTACTCCACCAAATAGAACGATGAAGAGTTTGTTCTCGTTACTAGACTCGAATAAATGAATTAGACTGAGAAAGAATTGTAGAACGGGGTCTGTTTCTCTTGCTAAAAAGAAGCGGAGAGTTTCAGGGAAGATGGGGAAAATAACAGAAAAACCCATCATGTCAATGAAAACGGTCAGGAATAATACAAGTTTTTCCCTTTTATGACTCATTTTGATTGTGGGTTATTTAAAAAAAGAAAATGCCGGAGAAAACTTACCGGCATTGAAATCAAATTTACGAACCGATTATTTTGCAGCAGGTTTGTATTTTTCGATTACAGCTTTTAACTCGTCAAGAGCAGCTTTAGCTTGTGTCTTAACTTGTTCTGGTAGTGCAGAATCAACTTGGTTGTAGATACCTTCAAAGTTTGCTTGTGCTTTAGAAACGATGTCTTGGTAACTAGCGTTAGCATTGTCTAGAACATCTTTTGTGTCTTTGATGGTTTTGTTAAGTAGGTCTCTTACTTGAACAGATTGCTCGGATTGATCAAGCTCTCCTTTTTGTTTGATTTCATTGAATTTAGATTCGAAATCTACTAGAGAGTTTTTAAGAACTTCTTCTCCTGTTTTAAATAAAGCGATACCTGCATTTACTACGTCTGTTAGAACTTTTTCCATTTTTATTTTCTCCAAATTTATAGTTCAAGAGCCACTTTAAATAATCAAGCTACCTTGCATAGCACAAAACAATTGCAAGCTGCAAGTATAAACCGTTTAATTTCTTAATTTAGTCCCAGTCTCAGAACTAAGGAGACGTTGCCGCTGCGGTGCTTACAGTAGTTCCGCCTGAAACTGCCACAAAAATGCCATTCGCGTAGGTGACTGAAACCCAAGGTGAAGTGCTCGGCAGGGTTCGCGCAGTCCATGTGATTCCGTCAGGTGAGGTGGCGGCTACATCGCTTGAAACAGTTGCACCTGATACTGCCACAAAAATTCCATTCCCATATTTGAGCGAAACCCAAGGAGAAGAACTCGGCAGGGTTCGCGCTGTCCATGTGATCCCATCTGGAGATGTGGCGGCTATGTTGGTGTTTTTAGCTACTATCACAAAAATTCCATTCCCATAGGTGACTGGAGTCCAAGTTGTAGAAACCGGCAAAGTTCGAGCTGTCCATGTGATCCCGTCAGGCGAGGTGGCGGCTATTGTGCTAACAGCATTTCCACCGGACACTGCCACAAAACCTCCATTCCCGAAGCTCACTGAAAACCAAGTAGTCGAACTTGGTAAGACTCGGGCAGTCCATGTAATTCCGTCAGGCGAGGTGGCGGCAACAGAGTTGAGAGTAGCCACTGCTACAAAAACTCCATTCCCAAATGTAACCGAGTTCCAATAGAGCGAATTCGGCAAAGTTCGGGATGTCCATGTGATCCCGTCCGGGGAAGTAGCTGCAGCAGTGCTTAAAGAAGTTCCACCTGCTACTGCCACAAAAACGCCATTTCCATAGGTGACTGACCACCAAAGAGCAGAACTTGGCATTGTTCGATCTGTCCAAGTAATCCCGTCTGGTGAAGTTGCTACTGCTGTGCCATTGCCCACAGCAACAAAAACTCCGTTTGCATAGGTGACTGACCTCCATACCTGAGAACTCGGTAGAGTTCGGGCTGTCCAAGTAGACCCCAGGGACGGCTGGAGTGGTAGTAGTCGTTGTTGTGGTTGGCGTATCTACTATAATAGCAGTATTATCCAAAAACTGCATCTGGCTTGTGACCTGAGCAGTGGTGATGGTTGCGGGTGAGGTTCCTAGAATACCTGCGCTAAGACTTCCCCCTTCTTGGATATAGCTTGTGATAGCAGGAAGAAGAGTTGTAGTCAAAGGTGTGCTTGAGAAGATGATTTGGCTTGCTCCAGTTCCTATTTTTATTGCATTTCCATCACTTCCTTTTCCATCAAATATTCCATCTTCGAAATCGGTAGCAAAGGCATTGATAACAGAATTGATGTCCTCGGGAGTGGTCTTTGTTCCAGCTTTTGTCTTATTGGCTAGGTAAGAAATCCCTGCCATCACAGATAAATTTTTGGCTGTTAAAAGATCGCTTGGATTTTTCAAGTCTAGTGCAAGATCGTCTAGCTCTGGGTAATCTTTGTCATTCAAGGAAGTCGTAGTAGCTCTCGCGGAAGCAGAAGAAAGTCCAGAGCTAAGTCCAAATCGTATGACTACTTCCTTGCTCGCCTTCTTGTTCAGAGCTGCCATATCTGTCGAGCCGGATTGTTTCATAAGCGCTTGCAATCTTCTTGAATGCATTGTAGAAAACGGAGAGGCTATTATCTTTTGGTTGTTATTTGTAATCTTACTTTCGTCGATTATCTTCACTAGTTTAAAACTAGAACTCGATGCCAGCGCAATATCTGCATTTTCCTTCTCATCGAACATCTTTGTATTTCCGCTTGGATCGCCAAGGATTGTTAGACAGGCAAAAGAGCCTGTTTTGAAATAGGTCAGAGAATAATCCCCGTTACCGTCCGTGGTTCCCGAAGATAAGACTTTTGCAGTATTACATGTCCCGTCTGCATTCAGAGGGTTTACTACTACAATACCATTCTTCACAATTCCTTTCACAGCCGTCCCTGAAACGGTAAGTTTGCTATTTCGAAATAACATCAGGCTTATGTTTTGGAATACTGAATTGTTGCTTTCCTCGGCAATCTTGCCGCAAGAAAGAAGGATTGGGAAAATGGATAGTATAAGTAGTTTAATCACGGAATGCCTATTGAAAATGTAGTTTCTTGCATACTGAGTAACGACTAATCAAATAGTCAACAAGTATCTCCCATTAATATGCACCAGTATTTATACTCAGTATCAGTCAGTAATCAGAACGAAGCGGAGTAAAAATTCCGAGTCATCAGAAATCAGATTCAGAGTTCTCAAAAATTATTGAAAAAGGAGACAGATACAAGTCACTCGGCCAAGAGCCAATGGACTTGGGATCAAGGATCAATGCAGTAGGTTGCACCCCAGGAATTCCATAGATTTTTCCATTGGGGCAAGCACTCCGCCTGCCCATTTAGCAGTTCCAGTCAATCCGGTAATCGTAGTCGTGTCTGCTGTATTGGTAGTTGGATCAATGATTAATCCAGTAGTTGAATCATAACTAATTCCATAAATTTTCCCATTGGGTGCAAGAACTCCTCCTGCCCCTTTAAAAGTTCCAGCCAATCCGGTAATCGTAGTTGTATCTGCTGTATTAGTAGTTGGATCAATGATTAAGACACTGGTTGCACTCAAGGGAATTCCATAGATTTTTCCATTGGGTGCAACAACTCCGCCCCACCATTTAGCAGTTCCAGCCAATCCGGTAATCGTAGTTGTATCTGCCGTATTGGCTGTCGGATCTATGATCAATACATTAGTTGAATCCAAGGGAATTCCATAGATTTTTCCATTGGGTGCAAGAACTCCTCCTACCCATTTACCAGCAGTTCCACCCAATCCGGTAATCGTAGTCGTATCTGCTGTATTGGTAGTCGGATCTATGATCAGCACATTGGCTGCATTCCTAGCAATTCCATAAATCTTTCCATTGGGAGCAAGCACTCCACCTGTCCATTTAGCACTTCCGGTCAATCCGGTTATCGTAGTTGTATTTGCAGTATTGGTGGTCGGATCTATGATTAAGACACTGGTTGCATCGAAGGGAATGCAATAAATTTTTCCATTGGGAGCAAGAACTCCCCCATACCATTTACCAATTCCAGTCAATCCTGTAATTGTAGTAGTATCTGCTGTATTCGCAGTGGGATCAATAATTAATCCAGAAGTTGCATCATACGGAATTCCATAAATCTTTCCATTGGGGCGAGCACTCCTCCTGACCATTTATTAGTTCCACCCAACCCGGTAATCGTAGTTGTGTTTGCTGTTTCCGTTGCGCTCTTACCAAGACTTGCCTGTGCTTGTAGAATCGACTGGATTATATTCCAATTCATTTGAAAGTAACTTACAAGAATAGAAATCGTTGTCTGGGTTGATCCTTTCGCGTTTGTAGCTGTGATTGTATAATTCTTCCTATCCTGAGTTGCCGTTGGGGCTCCGCTGATCGCACAACTATTACTCAAACTGAGTCCAGTTGGGAGTGTAGGACTTGCCGCACAACTTTCAATTGCTCCTCCGCTATAAACAGGAGAGGTAGTTGGAATCGCTGCATTTTGTTGGAAGGTAAATGGTGCTCCTGGATAGGTTAAATTGGACGGAGCTGTTCCCGTATCAACGGTGAACACGATATTTGCATAATCCGTAAACTGGATTTGGTTGGTGACTTGCGCAGCAGTGATAGTAACCGCATTTGTATTGGGTAGTCCAACCGTCAGACTTCCCCTTCTTTTATATAACTCACGATTGCAGGAAGAAGAGTCGTCGTTAAGGGGTGCTTGGCAATGTGATTTGACTTGCTCCGGTGCCCATCGTGATCGCTTTACCATCACTGCCCTTTCCGTCAAATAGCCCATCTTCAAAATCAGTAGCAAAAGCGTTAATTACTGTTGCAATATCATCGGGCGTAGTCTTCGTTTCCAGCTTTTGTCTTGTTGGCTAAATAAAAATACCAGCCATAATGGCTAGATTCTTGGCGGTGAGGGTATCACTTGGATTTTTAAAATCCACGGCAAGATCATCTAGCTCTGGATAATCGTTGTCATTCAAGGAAGTCGTTGTAGCTCTACCCGATACAGATGACAGACCGGAGCTTAATCCAAACCGAATGACTACTTCCTTACTCGCTTTTCTATTTAGTGCTACTAAGTCGGCATTTGCTCCTGATTGTTTTGCAAGAGCTTGCAGTCTTCTTGAAACCAAGCTCGAAAACGGGGATGCCAATTGATTCTTTCGGGCGTTATTGGCAAATTTGCCTTCTGGAATTACAGTGACTAGTTTGAAATTTGAGCTCGGCGCCAGAGAAATATCAGCGTTTTCCTTCTCATCATACATCTTGGTATTTCCCCCCGATTCACCCGAAACTGTAACACAGATAAAAGAACCTGTTTTTAAGTAGGTAAGAGAATAATCCCCATTGCTGTCCGTTGTTCCCGAAGCTAAGACTTTTGCCGTATTACAAGTCCCGTCTGCATTCAGAGGATTTACTACCACAATACCATTCTTCACAATTCCCTTCACTGCCGTCCCTGAAACGGTAAGTTTGCTATTTCGAAATAACATCAGGCTTATATTTTGGAATACTGAATTGTTGCTTTCCTCGGCAATCTTGCCACAAGAAAGAAGGAATGGGAAAAGGGATAGAATGAGCAGTTTAATCATGGTATGCCTATTGAAAGTTTAGTTTTTTCCATGCTAAGTAACTACTATTCTTAATGTCAACAAGTATTCCTACCAATGTTTGCCCGTATTTATACTCAGTATCAGTATGTTATTTTAAACGAAGCGGAGTAAAATTTCCGAGTCATCAGAAATCAGATTCAAGTCTCTCAAAGCTTATTGAAAAAAGGAGACAGATACAGATCACTCGGCCAGGAGCCAATGGACTTGGTATCCAGGATCAATACGCTGGATACCCCAAAGGGAATTCCATAGATTTTACTGTTGGGCGCAAGAACTCCTCCAGCCCAACCACCTACAGGCAATCCAGTGATCGTAGTTGTGTTGGCTGTATTTGCATTTCGGATCTATGATCAATACAGTGGATGATAAACCATAGATTTTTCCATTAGGAGCAAGCACTCCTTCAGCCCAACCACCTCCAGTCAATCCGGTAATCGTTGTTGTATTTGCTGTATTGGTAGTCGGATCTATGATTAGGACACTGGTTATACTAATGGGAATACCATATATTTTTCCATTGGGAGCAAGAACTCCGCCTACCCATTTATCAATAGTTCCTCTCAATCCTGCAATCGTAGTTGTATCTGCTGTATTGGTAGTAGGATCTATAATCAATACTTTAGTAGAATCACGGGGGATACCATAAATTTTTCCATTGGGTGCAAGCACGCCTCCATTCCATTTAAGACCAGTCCCTGTCAATCCGGTGATTGTAGTTGTGTCTGCTGTATTGGTAGTCGGATCTATGATCAACACACTGGTTGAATTCTGAGGGATACCATAGATTTTTCCATTGGGTGCAAGCACGCCTCCGACCCAACCACCAGTTAATCCGGTTATAGTAGATGTGTCTGCTGTATTGGTAGTCGGATCAATGATCAATACACTGCTTGAATTCGCTGGAATTCCATAGATTTTTCCATTGGGTGCAAGCACTCCCCCTTGCCATTTACCACCGCCTCCAGTCAATCCGGTTATAGTAGATGTATCTGCTGTTTCCGCTCCGCTCCTGCCAAGGGCTGCCTGTGCCTGCAGAATCGACTGGATCGCACTCCAATCTGTTCGGTAGCTTACTATTATAGAAATCGTTGTCTGGGTTGATCCTTTCGCATTCGTAGCTGTGACTGTATAATTTTTCCTATCCTGAGTTGCCGTTGGGGTTCCGCTAATCGCACAGGTATTACTCAAACTGAGTCCAGATGGGAGTGTAGGACTAGCCGCACAACTTTCAATTGCTCCCCCGCTATAAACAGGAGAGGTAGTTGGAATCGCTGCATTTTGTTGGAAGGTAAATGGTGCTCCTGGATACAATAAATTGGACGGAGCTGTTCCCGTATCAACTGTGAACACGATATTTGCATAATCCGTAAACTGGATTTGGCTTGTAACTTGCGCAGCAGTGATAGTAACCGCATTTGTATTGGGTAGTCCAACCGTCAGACTTCCCCTTCTTTTATATAACCTACAATGGCAGGAAGAAGAGTTGTGGTAACGGGGTGCTT